>DFDG01000035.1:403-13701 GCA_002367815.1 Opitutaceae bacterium UBA3033
GGCACGCCGTTCGTGCTACCTTCAGTACATAAAAATACCCGCGGCATCATCGCTTTGGGGTGATGCAAAACCGTCACCCCGCCAGGAGTTTCGATCTCTTCTACGGTCATACCCGCTGTGACCAATTCATCGCGGTGATCAGGCGACATCGTCAAATGGTCCACCCATTCATAAAATTCCGTGCCGGATTCATCTCTCATCCGGTCGGCTAAATTCCGAGCGCATCGATGGCGCAACAGAAATGCCTCAATATATTGATACAGCAAGTGCTCCGCTTCGTAGGCCAAGGGCCAGTCATAGGTATTGCCCTCCGATGTGGCATCAGAAGCCGGGGAGTTGTTGGCGTTCGAATTCATGATATTTGTTTATGACATAAAGCCAGCCAACCATCTTAAGCAAAGGGATATGAATCCCCCATCTGGCCTAATCACATCCATCTTGCCTGCAATCTCCGCTTGCGAACGACGGCAATATTTCACCAGCTTGGTTTGGTATGCCTCAGCTCTACGATTTCAGTCATCTAACCCCTTCCCGCAACATTTCACCCAACGACGGGATGGTGGCCGTGGGCCTCGAAGAACAATATTTCGATCTCGGACGACGCGCATTGGAACTCATTCATTTGTCCGCGCAGCTTTGCGATAAACCTCATTATCCTGAAATCCTCGATTTGCCCTGTGGCCATGGGCGAGTAACGCGCTGGTTGCAGGCACAATATCATTACGCCAAAATCACGGCCTGCGACCTCGATCGTGATGGGGTAGATTTCTGTGCGAAAGAATTCGGGGCTCAACCGGTTTATTCGCAAACCGACTTGACCAAGATTCCCTTTGAATCCCAATTCGATCTGATCTGGGTCGGCTCGCTACTTACGCATCTACCACAGGATCGTTGGCTGGCGGCACTGGATTGTTTCATCCGTTGGACGAAGGAATGTGGCGTTCTGATATTCAGCACTCAAGGACGCACCGTGCCGAGCTTACTGGCCCGCGGTCAGAAAAACATCGCCGAAAATATCGACAAACCCGCTTTGCTCGAGGAGTTCAGCAGCAAAGGCTTTGCCTACCAAAGTTACTTTGAAAGCAAGCCGGAGGAAGACTACGGCATGGCATTGTCTTCTCCCGAATGGCTCATACGTGTGCTGCAGCGCTACCCCGACGTCATCATGCGCGCTTACCTCGAGGAAGCGTGGGGCATGCAAGACATCGTCATTCTTTACAAAAAAGCAGGTCATTTTGAACCGCTCCTCGGCGTCCCTGAGATGCCGTTGCCACAGTCCGACCAGAAATCAAAGAAGAGCTGGCTCAGCCGTCTGATGGGGTAATTAGTTCTTCGTTCGACCAAACAATTCCCACATCAGGATCGCCCCAGCGACGGAAACGTTGAGTGACTCCACGGCGCCGGTTCCAGGGATCGTCACCTGTCGGGTGCATGCCGCGGATACCTTGGGTGTAATACCGTGCTCTTCATTGCCCATCACCAAAGCCACGGGTTGATTGGCAACCTTCCCGCCTTCCGGGTGTCCACCGCGCGTTGCCGCCGCCATCACACTATAACCAGCGGCACGCAAATCCCCGATGAGCCGGGGCAAATCGCGGACCAGCCAGACGGTCACCTGTTCCATGCCGCCCTCTGCAACGCGATAGGCAGCATCATTGGGCCGAGCCGATTCAGGCGCATCCGCGATCACGATTTGCGTAACGCCCAGATAGGCCGCCGTGCGAATCAAAGCCCCAAGATTGTGGGCATTGCCCACGCGATCGAGCATCAGCACGGGATTTTTTTTTGCCGCCCAGAGTTTCAAGTCAGATGGTTTGGGACTGAGCAAGGTTGGAGCCGACACCACCGCGACGATTCCGCCGTGGTGAATGGAGCCTGAAATTTTCACCAGCTCCGCCGGTTCCACACTGCGATAGACCTTGCGGGTCGCAGCGAGCGCCTTGCACATGGGCCCCACTTTACGTCCGGTTGCGTTGTCGAAAAACAAGCGTAAAATCGACGCCGGCTCGTTTTGAAATCGAGCCTTCACGGCCGCCAACCCGCATATGGTAAGTTCCTTGGTTTTCAACAAACCCCAGAGAAACGAAATTTTCTCCGGGCGCGAGCCTGTGCCATCAACTTTTTCCCCTCACCCCCACGGAAAGAGTAACCCAGTAGGTTTCTTTGCCGGTTTCGTCGAACCCATCCGGAAGTTGAACTATCACAAAAAAAGCCCGGCGCAGAGGCCGGGCGTTGAAATGGTGGGTGAAGCGTGCGGTGCGCTTATTCCTTCGGAAAGCCTTCGAAGTGCTTCGGGTCCTCGGGATCCTGATAACGCGTCGTGTAGGTCTTGTTGCTCGCGGCGAGCTTGAGAAACTTGTCGATCGGCACGATTTCGATCGGGCCTTCCAGCTGCTTCGTCACCTCGATGAGGCTGTTGACGTCGTTCGATTCACGCACGTGCACGAGCAGAAAATAAGGGCGCTTCGCATTGAGGGCGATGAGCTCGTTCAAGTCGTCCGTCACGGCGTCACGCGGTCGCTTCGGATCGATGTAGTAGTCGTAGGAGAGCATCGCCTGCGTGCCGCGCAGGTCGCGGGTGCGGGCCGGGCCGTAGCCGTTGATGAAGCCGATGACGTCCGGAAATTCGCGGTAGTAAGCATCCACGGTTTCCTTGGTCAGGTCGGTATTGCCCACGTTGCCGTCGGCGGCGGTGTTATCCATGATCTCCATGATGTGCTCGTCGAGCAAGGCCATGAGCTCGCGGGCGCGCTCCATCAGAATCGGGAAACGGTCGGCCGGAATGCTGTTGGGATACATGTAACCCGGACCGGAAAGTCCACCGATAAAGTAATCGTTGGGCGTGGCCGACTCGTGGAAATATTCCAGCGCGGCGGGCGAAAATTCGCTCCAGTTCATCGTGACCTGCCAGCCGAAGGGCAGTTTGCCGCGGCCGGGTTTGGTCCACACGCCGATGCCGATCGAGTCGGACTGCACAAAGGAGATGTAAACCTTCTCCTCCGCAGTCAGCTTGGCGTCAAGTGGCACGCTGTGGTTGTTGGTGAACTTGAAGCCAGTCGTGAAGGTGAACTGGCAGTTGAAACTCAGGTTGGGTAGGTTGTGCAGGCCTTCCATGCGGAGGCCATACATCGAGAGGAGCGTGGTGTATTGTTCCTCGGTGTCCTTGCCGTAGGAGTGCCAGCCAAAGACGTAGCCACCGGGTTCGAGCTCGGAGAAAAGTCGGCGGGTCAGCGCCAGTTCCTCCGCGTGATCGGGCCGGTTAATATTGGCGGAAAGATCGTGGAAGAACATCTTTTGCTGCACGCCCCAGTCGGCCATGCCGGGCATGCGCACCGCGCCGTGATTACCGCCCATGAGCATGATGCGGTCCTTGGCGCAACGAGCCCAATACTTGTCGTAAGCATCCTGATAAATCTGCGCATCGGTCTGCCCGGTGTAGCGGCCGCGCAAGTCGTCGATCTGTTTAAGGCCGTGTTTTTCTGCGAGCGCGATGAGCTCCTCGGAAATCACCACGGCGTCTTCCACCCCGGAAATGGTAAACGCAACATTGAGCGAAGCGCCGACCGTCTTGTCCCAGACCACGTAGCCCTTGGCGGCAGTCTTGAACTGCGTGAGCGCTTCGTCGGCCGTCTCCAGTTCATGATACTTCACCCCGTGCTTGCGCTGATAGAATTCGAACACCGGACCAGTGATCTCCCACTGAAAATCCGGCGGGTGCACAATGTAAAGCTGGGGCGCGTTACGGTTGGCGAGGCCCTGCAGACTGACCAGCAGCGCTTTTTCCGGCAGACCGCCGGCGACGCGCCAATCGAGATCGAAATTCATGAACCAGGCATCGACGCCGTAGTTCTGGCTGACTTCGGCTTTGCCCCCGGCTTGCAAAGCGGGTGAGGTCAACCCTGCAGCCAACGCGACCAGCGTGATAAGGTGTTTCAGTAATTTCATTTGGCATCCCCCGGCTTCACTTTGTTGAAAACATAAACGAGCGGCCGGCCCCGGCTGGAATGGAGCTCGATGAGTGTGAGGTTTTCGCCAGCTTCACCGATGCGATATTCGCTCGTGATACGCATGTTCACATCGCCTTGCGAGACTTCCACAGGCGTGTTGCTTTCGGTCCGCAAAGTGCGGCCCTTGTCAATCCACTCAGCAATAGTATGAGTCACGCCGCCCTTGGTGGGATAAACCGCCATGTGACGTTGTTCGACTCGGAAAAAATTATCCGAAGCAACCGATTTGGTGGAGTCGACCGTGTTGGTCGCCCGATAGTTGGTAGAGCGCCATCGCATCTCGTGGGTGATCGCAATCTGCGAACCATCGAGGACAAAAATCAGATCCATCGCATTCCACCCATCCAGCGCAGAGCTGCGGGCAGGATCGAGTCGCCAGCGGCCGGCGATTTCGGGGTTGGCGGAGGCTAACGCGGTTAAAAACAGCGCTACCATGCCACCGAGGACAATTCGTTTGCATGCAGTCATATTCATAGAAAGTCGGGAGGATTTAACCCGCTCGAAGCACGCCCTGTCCATGCCCTTTCCCGGAAAACGGGAGATTATTCTGTCATCACTAACCGGCCGGTGATCGTAAACTCCTCCCGGTCATGATAAAGGTGCCGAATTCGGGACCCTGAAGCATACTTCAGCAAAGGCGATCCCGGGGCTCGCAACTCTCGCAGCAGTTCCACCGCATCCACCCGGCCAAATTTCAGATTCACTACGAATTGCCGGCACCAGCCACCCGCCAGCCACGGTTCGATAATATGCCTCACCACATGATGCGGTTCCTCCACCAGATCACAGAACAACCAATCGTAGGTTGTGCCGGGGGTAGGTAAAAAATGAAACGCATCTTCCAGTCGGTGCTCAATCCGAGGATGATCCAGTGCCCCGCCCTTCATAGGTCCATTGTCCAACGCGATCACCTGTGCTCCGCGTTTCGCCGCACTATAACTCCACCCTCCCGGAGCTGCCCCAAGATCGACGACCGTTTCGCCTTCGACGGGCGCCTGGCCTAAAATTATATAGGCCTCCTCTACCTTCAAATAGCTGCGCGAAGGCGCAAGATGGTCATCCGCCATCCGTTTCTGACCATTGACCGAGGCTCTTAGGGCCACATGAGCACAACCAAAATCGGTAAACCAAACGAACAAACCGTTTGCTTCGGACACCCCGCGTGGCAATTCAGCCACCGCAAGTTTGGCGACGCGGGAAAAGCGTTTCCTCAAGAGTTCATGCACGGCCTTTTCCACCGCGTTTACCCGACGGCCCAAACCCACCAATTCCGACGGACCATCAAAAATACAGGGCCAGGGAGCATCGATTCGGCGACCCTGAATTCCCTGCAAATAATATTCGCTCAATTTTTGCGCCAAACCGTTGACCGATTCACCCTTCACTTCCGTCGTTTCATGCAGCCTCAAATGGGCAAAGGCCAACTCGGCCGGCGCCTGATCAACCAGCACCCATCCCGGACCTTGATTGTTCGGTGTAGCCCCACTCTCCATCAGCTCGCGGGCGAGTAAAGGTTCGAAGCCGGCTTGGCAGGTGATTAACATCACACGACGGTGGTGCATCCCCCACGGTCGCGTCCATCCCAATCCCGAATCAGTTCAACGCAAATCGCAGGCCCCGCCGGCACAAGCGGGTTCCGATTTGAGGTCGGTCTCGTCACTCGCCTCTTTCATCTGGGTATAATCCACCCGGTGTGGGCGCATAAGATTCCAACGGAGGACATCGGCCTTCCATCACGCGTCCCGTTCCGTGGAATTGAGCACAAAAAATGCGCGATTTCTGGATACGAAATCAACCGGAAAAACTCACAACCGGTGCAGATGAAAACCACCGTCTACATCGAAGCAGGCACCGGTGGAGAACGGGAAACGGTCCTCGGCAATCGCCCGCACCGCCCGGCCGATGTCCTCCGGTTTGCCCCAACGACGGATTGGTGTAATGCCGCGCTCATCCTCGATGATGAGCTTGTCGTATTTCTCCTTCACGCCGCCGGTCATGTCAGTGGCAATCACTCCGGGGCGAATTTCATAAACATTGATGTCATCGCCACCCAGACGATCGGCAAAGAGCTTGGTCATCATCGCCAGTCCGGCCTTCACCATGCAGTAATCGCCTCGATTGATCGAGGAGGTGTAAACCGAAATTGAGGTGATATTGACGATGCGACCGCGAAATCCTTCTTCGTCTTTTTGCTGTTTGAGCATCTGTTTCGCCGCAAGTTGTGAGAGGAAGAACGGTCCCTTGAGATTGATCGCGAACAGGCGGTCAAAACTCTCCTCTCCGGCATCGAGCAGATCCGCCCGCACGTTAGGTGCCACGCCGGCATTGTTCACCAAAATATCGATCCGGCCAAAATTCTCCACTGTCTCAGTAATCATGCGTTGGCGGTCCGTCGCGACCGATACATCGCCTTGCACGACAAAGCCATCACTCCCGGCCTCCTGCACCAATTTGAGCGCCTCTGCCGCAGCCGAGGCATTGCCGGCATAATTAATCGCCACGCGATAGCCCGCGCGGGCGAGTTCAATCGCGATTCCGCGACCAATGCCGCGCGATGCTCCAGTAACAAGGGCTGATTTCTGTGCCATAGGTTGGGGAGACAAACGATACGGAGGCGCGCATTCAAAACAAATTAAGCTCAACGCAACGTCGGGTCCCATGTCCCGGGCACCACCACCTCATTCGGTTCGCCTGAAACGCAGCAAGTCACGCGGGGCTACCCCGTGGACCGATTTGAAACATCGCGAAAAATGATAGGGATCGCTGAAGCCGATCCGTTGAGCCACTTCTTTAATCATGCCGCCATTTTCCACCAAGTCTTCGGCGGCGAGGGTCATTTTGCGCTGCAGCAAATAACGATAGGGACTGCGGTCATGAAAGCGCCGGAAGAGCCGGCACACGCTCGACACTTCCATGCCCACCGCCGCCGCGATCTCCGCCAAGGTAGTCAAGCGCATGGCCCTTTCATCGATCAGCGCCTTGCAGCGGAGGAACCTTTCCCGAGCCGGATCATCGCGTCTGGGTCCGTGTGCAACATGTTCTTCTACTTTCAACAACAACACCTCCAAACGTGCAGCACACAACGACTGCGCCAATCGGCCCGGCCTTTGCCCTTCGTGGATGAGTTCCTCAAAAAGGCCGCGCATCTCCGCATGAGTCGCGAGCACTCTTACTCGACCAACCGAGACTCCTGCCCGTTTCAATCTCTCGGTGGCGCCTGTCCCCGCCAGACAAACAAAATATTTTACCATTGGTCGATCTGGGTTGGTGCGAATCACGCAATGCGTGTTCATGCCGTAGGCAAACACCGCCCCCGGGGTGAGGGCATGTCGCATCCGGCCCAGTTCAACCCACCCCTCCCCTTCGGCCACATATTCAAGACCGGCATAGGCATACCCATCGCGATCCACGGCGTAATCAGGATTGCAATGCTCGCGCCCACCCAACGCGGGTTGCAGTTGAACGCCGATTTTCGGCGCCAGATTGAGAAAGAAATAACGAGTGCCCGTGACTTGCTGGGAAAGCAGCAGGCGAGTTTGCTTAGTGCCGATATTATCCATGTCTTTCCGCAAAGTATCCATTCCTGTCTGACATTTTCCAGTGCATAATACCCCAACTGTCCGAGTGAGCTTCATTATCCAATGGAGCCGATATTATCTAGCCCACCATGAAAAAATCTGCCAAAAAAACCATTCTCCTCATCGCCAATGGCGATCTGCGCCCCGCCGCCAATGAATTCACCTGGCCCTTCCAGAAAGCGATGGAACGCCAGCTCACCGCCGCCGTGGCCATGCTCGGCTACCAGCTGGTCCGCGCCCATCCCTACAAATCGAAATTGAAGCACGGCTTCATCGGTTCGCAAAAAGAGGGCATGGAGATTTTCTCCAAAATTGATCCCCAAACCCCGATCATCATTGCCGAGGCCGTCTGGCAATATTCCCACCACATCCTGCACGGGCTCATCTCGCACCAGGCCCCGATCCTCACGGTCGCCAACTGGTCGGGCAGCGCGCCCGGTCTTGTCGGCATGCTCAATCTCAATGGCTCACTAACCAAGGCCGGCGTTAAATATTCCACCCTCTGGAGCCGCGACTTCACCGACGACTTTTTCCTCAGCAACCTGCAGCAGTGGCTGGAAACCGGTGCAGTCAAACATGCGACCAAGCACGTCAAATCACTGGCTCGTTGCAAGGTGCCGCCGAAGGCCAAGGCCATCGCCAAACAAATCGCCGATGATTTGCGCAAAAACAAATCCATCATGGGGGTCTTCGACGAAGGCTGCATGGGCATGTATAACGCGATCATCCCCGATGAATTGTTGTTCAAATGCGGGGTCTACAAAGAGCGCCTCTCACAATCCGCGCTCTACTTTGGTGCGACGCAAGTCAGCGATAAGGAAGCCAAGGCGGTGTTCAAATGGCTCACCGACAAGGGTATGAAATTTCGGTTCGGCCAAGACACCGAAAACGAACTCACTCGAGAGCAGGTCCTCTGGCAGTGCAAAACTTATGTTGCCGCGCTGCGCATCGCCGACGAATTCGGCTGCGAGACCATCGGCATCCAGTATCAGCAGGGCCTCAAAGACTTGTTGCCCGCCTCCGATCTGGTGGAAGGCATACTCAACAATTCCGATCGTCCACCCGTCACCAACGCCGAGGGTCGGATCATCCGAGACGGTGAGCCGCTCACCCACTTCAACGAAGTCGATGAATGCGCCGGACTCGACGGTCTCTTCACCAACCGGGTGCATAAACTCCTTGGCCAACCGGTGGAAAACACCCTGCACGATTTGCGCTGGGGCGATTACGACCCCACCGGCACGACCAACGAATATGTTTGGGTGTTTCTCATCTCCGGCAGCGCTCCACCAGCCCATCACATTGATGGCTACAAGGGCACCGACTCGTTGCGCCAACCCAAGATGTATTTCCGGCTTGGCGGCGGCACCGTGCGTGGCATCGCCAAACCCGGCGAGATTGTTTGGAGCCGGGTTTTTGTAGAAGGAGGCAAGCTCAAGATGGATCTCGGCCGCGCCAAAGTCATTAGTCTGCCGCGCGAAGAAACCGAACGGCGGTGGCAGGAAACCACCGAGCAATGGCCCATCATGCATGCCGTCACTTACGGTGTTTCACGTGACCAATTGATGGGTCGCCATAAGGCCAACCACATTCAGGTGGCCTACGCCAATTCCGCCGCAGAGGCCGACCTCGCGGTGTACACCAAGGCGGCACTCGCGGCCAATCTCGGTCTCGAAGTCTCGCTCTGCGGCACCAAGGCCAACGGTAGAGCTTTTTAGACCTGCGTCACCCGTCCGTATTCCCTACTTCAACAGGACGGCCCGGTGCCGTCCTGTTTTGTTTTTGCCACCCGCACGGGAACAAGGCGTTATCATCATCATGAAGCCACCACTGTCCGACCCTCCGCAGGAATCTGAACCTACCCGGCTTCCGCGGGATAACCTCCTGCTGTTTCACACCCCGGAAGATGCAATCGCCCCGGTCCAAACCACCGAAGATTGGTTGCAACGTCGGGCCGAAATCGTGCGCGGCATGGAAAGTGTCATGGGACAATTTTCCGGTCCGGAATCTCCCTTGCGCGTTGAGCTTGATGTGAAGGTTGAAGAGGAAATTGATCGCGGCACCTACGTTCTGCGACGCATCACCTATCAATCGGAGCCCGAGTCCCGCACGCCGGCCTTTCTCTGCATCCCCAAAGCCGCATTGAAGGAAAATGCCGCCGATTTTCCCGCCGTGCTGTGTTTGCACCCCACTGACTTCAAATTCGGCGCCGGGGTCGTGGTAGGACTCGGCGGCAAAACCAATCGTCAATACGCCAGTGAACTTGCGGCCCGTGGTTTCGTGACCATCGCACCTGCCTATCCGCATCTCGCCAACTACAAACCCGATCTGGCTGGCCTCGGCTATGTCAGCGGCACCATGAAAGCCATCTGGGACAACACGAGGGCTCTCGATCTGCTCGCATCACTTCCTTTCGTGAAACCCGGGAACTTCGGCGTCATCGGTCATTCGCTCGGCGGACACAATGCAGTATTTACAGCGGTCTTCGACCCTCGCCTCGTCGCCATCGCGTCAAGTTGCGGTCTCGACTCCTTTCTCGATTATGCCAGCGGGAAACCTGAACTCTGGAAAAACGGCCAAGGCTGGACGCAGGATCGCTACATGCCACGCTTGGGTAATTACGCCGGACGACTCGCAGAAATTCCCTTTGATTTTCATGAACTCATCGGTGCGCTCGCCCCACGAAAGGTCTTCATCAGTGCACCATTCAATGATGACAATTTCTCATGGGAATCGGTCGATCGCATCGTCGAGGCCGCGCGGCCCATCTTCAAACTCTACGGCTCTGCGGATTTCCTGCGCGTCGAGCATCCCGACTGCGCCCACGATTTTCCCAATGATCAACGTGAATTGGCCTACCGTCTGTTTACGGCGGTGTTGAAATAGTTTTCCAGCCATGCGCGTCCTCATTGCCTTTGACAAATTCAAAGACTCCCTCACGGCACCGGTTGCTTGTGATGTGGCCGCGGCCACGGTTAAAAGACAAAGACCGGACTGGACCGTTGATCTTTGTCCGCTCACCGATGGCGGCGAGGGTTTTGCCGAAATTCTGACCCGCGCCAGCCAAGGAGAGATACTTCACCATGCAGTAACCGGACCTCGCGGACATCCCGTCGAAGCCACCATCGGTATGGTGAAATGGGAGAATATTCCCCTACCGGTTCGTGCTTTGTTGAATCTACCGCATAAACTATCACCACAGAGCAAGATAGCCCTGATCGAAATGGCCACCGCCAGTGGCCTCGCTTTGCTGCCCCAATCCGGGCGTGATCCATGGCAGACGACATCATATGGAACTGGTGAACTCATCATGTATGCTAGCTCGAACGGTGCGGAGGCTATTCTGCTGGGAGTCGGAGGCAGTGCCACCAATGATCTTGGTATCGGCGCCCTCAATGCGATGGGGCTTCAGTTTCAGAATCAGCAATATAAGCCAATCTCGCCACCCGTGCCTGCAACGTGGGCCGATATCGCGCAAATCTCCGGACAAATATCTGCATCCATTCCGCCCATCCGGATTGCCTGCGATGTGGCCAATCCCTTGCTTGGTCCCACGGGGGCCGCAGCGATTTATGGTCCCCAAAAGGGTCTCAAACCCGAAGACCTCGCCCTATTGGAAAATGAAAGTGCACGCCTCGCCACCCTGCTTTGCACGCACCATCAAAAACCCACAAAGTTGATGGCCGCACCGGGTGCGGGCGCAGCGGGCGGCATCGCATTTGGGTTGATGACGGCCGCCAACGCACAATTACTGCCCGGGGCCGAATTCGTCTCGGCATGGCTGGATCTTGAATCGCATCTCGCTCAGGCGGATTTGGTCATCACCGGAGAAGGAAACTTTGATGCGAGCTCACTGAACGGCAAGGGTCCCGGTGCGATCGCCATGCGGGCACTGGATCTAGGGAAAATTGTCCATGTATTTGCGGGCAAAATCGATCCCCTCATGTCACCACAGGCCAATCTGCATCTGCATGCCATCACCCCCAGTTCAATGCCATTAACCGAGGCCTTAAGTTCAGCGTCACTGTTGCTAACCAAAGCCATCGGCTCCACTTTCCCGGATAATGTCTGATGAGCACTCAATAAAAGAAAGACACGCCCGCTTCCGCATTTGGAAGCAGGTGCTGCGCTATGTCCCGCGTCGGGCTGCGATCCATCGCTATCCCTTGGTAGGACGCTTTGCGGAGATTGCCCGGAAACGCTCCTTTTTGTGGACCTTTAAAATGCCCCAACTTCGACCGGCATTCTATGCCGGCGCGATTCTGTCCTTCATGCCGGTGATGGGGGTGCAACTCCCCGTCGCTTTCATTCTGGCCCTGCTCCTGCGGGCCAATTTTATGATATTGGGCGGCCTGCAGTTCATCACCAACCCGGTTACGGCCGCGCCCATCTACTACGCCACCCACCAATTAGGGAAAAATGTAATTGCGTGGTCAGGATTCGGGGCGGCCATTGATGTGGAAGAAAACATCGATATTAACAGCGGAGAATCAGACCGATCAAAGTTGGCCACTCCCATCCTGGTCGAGCATACCGAAAATGACATTCATTGGGGTAGACGCATCGGCACGGCTATAAACGCATTGGTGATTGGGGGAGCAATATGTGGAACCTTGCTGGGGGTGCTGCTCGATTTTTCCTGGCGTATGCTGGCGGAACGTCTCGGTCCCATCCATTTGCACCTCCGGCGAGGTTCCCGCTCGACGGAACCTACCGGACCGCCAAAGTAACCATCGCTCATGCTTGGCAATACCCGGGTCCCGCCCTTAAACAATTTACTCACCCTGTTTGTTTTGCTGGTTGGTATGCTTGGCTGTAGCTCAAGTCAGCCACCGACCAGACCGGCTCAATCACCTTCACGTCCGGCTAGGCCCACGAGTCCGGCCCCGGTGCTCCATCAGACGCCGGCCAATGAAATTCAGTTTCCCGTCATGCTCGGCATTGATGTGTTGGAGGCGCAGGGTTTCGCCGCGATCAAAGGCAAGCGGATCGGTCTACTCACTCATCCCGCCGGAGTGAATCGGCGCGGAGTCAGTTCCATTGATGTTCTGCGGCGCGCGCCCGGAGTGCAGCTCGTCGCACTTTTCGGACCGGAACACGGTATCTACGGCGACGTGAAAGCTTCGACCAATATTGATGACTCCGTTGATAAACGCACCGGCCTGCCGGTCTACTCACTTCACGGCGTGCATCGCAAACCGACCAAGAAAATGCTTACCGGCATTGATGCCATGGTCATTGACCTGCAGGACATCGGCACCCGCAGCTACACCTTTGTCAGTGCCATGCTTTACACCATGGCGGCGTGCTTCGAGAACAACGTTGAAGTCATTGTGCTCGACCGACCCAATCCCTTGGGTGGCCTGAAAGTGGATGGTCCGCCGCTGGATGCACAGTGGAAAAGTTACGTCGGCGTATTTCGCGTGCCCTATGTTCACGGGCTCACGATCGGTGAACTGGCCCGAATGGCCAAGGAAGCCCCCGGCATCATGCAGGTGCCCGGTGCCACCGGAATCAATGTATCCGAAGCGGTGCGTGCACGCGGCAAACTCAACATCATCTCCATGCGCGGATGGCGGCGCAGCATGCGCTGGCCGGAGACCGGGTTGAAGTGGATTCCCACCTCACAATACATTCAGGACTTTGCCGCGGTGATCGGTTATCCAATGACCGGACTGGGCACCGAATTAGGCAGTTTCAGTCACGGTTTTCC
>DFDG01000164.1 GCA_002367815.1 Opitutaceae bacterium UBA3033
TCGGTGGACAAAACATCCAATACCGCGCCGCCGATTCGACCCTCATTGAGCACCGCCGCCAAATCCTTTTCCACGATCAGTGGACCGCGACTGGTGTTCACCAATAGTGCCGATGGTTTCATGAGTTCGAGGCGTCGTGCATTCACCAACCCCTCCGTCTCGGCCGTCAATGGGCAGTGCAACGAGATCACATCGCTCTGTTGAAACAGTTCATCCATCGACACCATAACCTCGCCGGGTTTGGGACTGCGCGAGTGCACCAAGATCTTCATCCCAAAGGCGCGACCCAAATCCGCCACCGCTTGCCCGATGCGACCATAGCCCACAATGCCCAAGGTTTTGCCATCGAGTTCAACCATCGGGTGATCCCAAAAACACCAATCGATATGATTGCTCCACCGGCCCTCGCGCACCGCCTTCGAATGCGTCTCCACGTGTTGCGTATGAGCAAGGATCAAGGCGAACACATGCTGCGCCACGGACTTCGTGCCATAGATCGGCACATTGCTGACCACGATTCCGCGCGCCTTGGCCGCCACCACATCCACTACGTTGTAGCCGGTCGCCATCACGCCGATGTATTTCAGTTTCGGCAATTGCGCCAAGGCCTCTGCCTTCAAGGGACACTTGTTGGTGAGTAATATCTCCGCTCCTTCGGCGCGTTCCAAGATTTGGTCCACCGGCGTGCGCTCATGAATTTCGCAAGGCCCGAGCGCATGCAATGCCTCCCAACTCAAGTCCCCCGGGTTCAACACCTGGCCATCTAAAACAACAATCTTCATATAATTAACATTTATGATTTTCTCGGCTAAACAACGTCAATTGGTCCGATAAAAACTACCGCTTACCACAATCCCAGGTTCACGCGCTCCAGATAAAACGGCGCTTGGCCTTCGTTGTGAATCACGAGCCGGTTGTCACCGGCTTGAAGCAGTTCCGGCGCAAAACGAAAACTGCGGCAATGGGCGCGCCGCGGGCGGGCCAAACCTGCGGACTGGTCCGCATCAAAATTGTATTCGAGAAAAAGTTCGGGAGCCCGCAAACGCTTGAATGACTCAATTGCCTCACCATTGAGCGTCGCGCGGCAATCCGCCTTTGTCACCAGCAGCAAACGCGCGCGCCATGCCGGCAAAGCCGCCGCGGGCACCCGTAGCGTAATTTCAAACGACCCTCCTGCTTCCACCGTTACCGGCAGTATCCCCGGCAAATCCATCTCTTTGCGCACGCGGCGATGCGCCACGGAAAACAGCAACGGTTTGCGGCACGCCGTGGCGGGATTTTCAAGCCCTTCGATATAACTCGAATACACTTCCTGGTGAAAGTGCCGACCCTGGGTCGGAAAGTTGAACATGCTGATACCATCGGCCCCGGACTCGTAAAGCCCCGTGGCCACTGCCCGCGTAGACTCATAGTTGTGATACTGAAAGCCGTGCTGGCATTCGATGGAGGCGTAGATCGGCACCGCCGACTCACCCATCGCCGACCGCATTTCGTGGATCGGCATGAAAAAGTCCGAGGTGAGAAACGGCCCCGCCGTCACCGCGTCGACGAGTCCGCGCTGCACCCACTCGACCACATCCGTGCCCAACACGCGGCACCCGGCCAACGAGGTCGGCACCCGCACAAAAAGCTTAACGCCTTTCGCGTTCGTCAGCTCGCGAATCGTCGCCACGAAACGCGTCAGGTGATCGCGCTTCGCCCAAACTTCCTCCGGTGTGCCCGAAAGGTGGCACGGAAATCGCATCCAATCGAGCTGGATGCCGTCCATCGGATAGTTTTCCAACAACTCAGCGAAGAGCTTCCCAAAATACGGCGGCACTGCCGGGTGCGAATAATCCACGCCAAAGTTAAACCAATCCGGATCACCCCGTTTAACCGCCGGCAAATCCACGATGCATTCCGGATGCGTCTTGCGCACCGAGGGCAGGTTCCACTCATCCTCATCTTCCGGATTATGCACATCATTCATGCGGAAGCTCACGCAGGTCTCCTTCCCCGCCGCCTTTAACCGCTCCATGAAATACTTAAAGGGGTCATGACCCTTTTCGTGTTCCGCGATGAGCTGCTTGCACCGCGGATCCACCTTGGAAACCTTGGTCGGGTAATAGAACTTCCCCGCCCCGCAACAAAGCAGGTAAGTCGTCACATTCGGCGGACAATCTCCCACGGCTTCGTCGATGTCCTTGATATAATCATCGCTCAGGGTACTGAAAATATTATGCCCATCGTCATCCATGAGCAGGCGAGGTTTAACCAAGGGGCGGAAGGTGGCATTCATCAGAATTGGAAATTGAGGGTTTAATCGGGGCTGGGTCGCATCGCCAACCAGCAACGCAACGCCGACTACGAACCGCAGATTGCCGGAATTGGAAAGCCCGTAATCAAAGCTGATTCCAACCAGCCATGAATCTTGGCCGCAAAAAGGCACAAGTAACCCATTTGAAAGTAAGCGAACCCGCGCGTCTATAGACGCCTCGTGGGCCCCATCCACCTATTGAAATTTTGCGCCTCTTTGCGGCTAATCTCTCCGTTGGTCCGATCTGAACGATAGGTTCCCATTTCAACCATTGCCTGCCGTTTCGAACCGCGTCATTCCGTTTGGCTTCCTCGGCGCTTAACATTTTTCTTCCCTATCATTCATGAACCCGCGCGACAAAGCCCGCTGTCATATCACCGGCCCGATCAGTTCGATCAGCACGCCATTTGATCGCGCTGGTAACATCGATGAGTCCGCCTTGCGCAAGTGCGTGGACTTTGCGGTGGAGGTAGCCAAAAGCGAAACCCTCCTGCTCACCTACGGGGACAGCCTTTACAGTGTGCTCACCGATCAGGAGATCGCCGATGTCACGCGCATCACCGTGGAACAAAACGCGGGGCGCAAACTCGTCGTCGCAGCGGGTAGTTGGTGGCTGGGCGAGTCCGTGCGTTTTGCCGAATATTGCCAAAGTCTTGGCGTCGATATGTTCATGCCGCTGCCACCCAACTGGGCCGGATCCGTCAACGAGTCGACGCTGGTTGAGTATTTCGAGACCATCTCACGCAATATCCCTGTAATGGTCGTCACTGCCATCGGTCCCGGGGTAAGCGTGCCTCTCGGCACGATCCAAAAACTGCTCGATGGGGACAATGGTATCGTCGCCATCAAAGACGATATCTGCGGCCCCTACGGTCGACGTCTCGCGGCACTCACCCACGAGAAATGGGCGTTTCTCTCGGGCGGGCGAAAGGAAAACCACCTTGATCAACTCCCTTATGGCGCGCACGCCTATCTGTCGCTCTACATGCGTTTTTTTCCGAAAATCTCCCACCGCTACTGGGACGCCATCCAGACCGGTAACCTGACGGAGGCCGTCGCCATCATTAACCGCTACGACATCCCTTTCATCGATTTTTGCGCAAAACACGGTGCTCATTTCGATGCCGTCGTGCATGGTGCGATGGAGCTGGCCGGCATCGCCGTGCGTTGGCGACGTGTGCCCTACACCAGTCTCGACGATGCCCAAATGGACCAGCTCAAAAACTTTTTCTCCGAACGCGGATTACTCTAATCTTTCTCTATGAATTACAAAATTGGCATATACGGCGACCACGAACACAGCGACCTGATCCTCGTCAACCCAGCGGGCAAAATCTGCGCAACGCGCTCGACCATCGGCTGCAATCCCGACCTCTTTCTCGATCAGGATACCATTCGCTCTGTGTTGCTGGAAAAACTCGCTGAGCTCGCCGCCCACGCCAAATCGGAGCACGCCGATGCCGTCATCGCGCACACGGCCTTATGCCTGCCCGGCCATTTGAAATTTTGGGAAGGCATTGTGGCCCGGCTGCACCACTTCAGCCCGGCGAGTGCCCATGCCAATTTTGTGCCCGCACTTGAACAAGCCACCAAGGGCAAAAAAGGCATCCTGATTGATTGCGACCATCTGCGCTCCCTCGTAGCCGCGCGTGACGAAGACGACAAAATTCACTACGCGGGCAATCTCGGTTGTCGCCTGAACGATCCCGGCAGCAACTACGACATCGGTTGCCAAGCGCTCACCTGCACTCTGGCTGAACTGCAAGGCTGGTCCGAACCCTCCGATCTGGGCCGCGCCATCTGTGCCGCCATGAAGACCTCCGATCCCGTCCTGCTCTCCACCAAGTTGGACAGCCCGTCGGTCTCGAACCAACAGATTGCCGATCTGGCCGAAGTGGTCATCGCCATGGCAACCAAAGGCGACGACGTCGCCCAAGCGGTGATTCACAATTCGGTCAGCGAAATTGCCGATCTCGCCTTTACGGTCCGCGAAAGCCTGTTTGGCGAAGATGCCAAGGCGACCATCGGTTTGCGCGGCCGGATACTGCAAAGCACGCCCATCCGCGAAACCCTGCTGCAAGTCCTCGGCCCAAAAACCAAGTTCATCCCCATCACCGACGCCCCCACCGAAGGCTTGCGTGCAATGTTGGTGCGGATGGGCTAGATTTTTTTGTATCGAACCCGGGATTCTTAATCCCTGTTGGCATTGGCCTGCCATAGGGTGACTTGACCGCCATAGCCTCGCTGTGCCGGTCATAGCTTCCAGTGACGGAAGGTTGGCCGTGCCATGACGGCGCTAC
>DFDG01000001.1 GCA_002367815.1 Opitutaceae bacterium UBA3033
AGTAATTGACGGTGGCCGTCTGTCGGCGCATATAGGCTTTCCAAGCATCACTGCCACTTTCACGGCCACCACCAGTCTCCTTTTCACCGCCAAACGCTCCACCAATTTCAGCCCCGCTCGTGCCGATATTGACGTTGGCAATACCGCAATCACTGCCGCGGGCCGCGAGAAACATCTCAGCTTCCCGCAATTCATTGGTGAAGATCGCCGAGCTCAAACCTTGAGGAACCGCATTCTGTATGGCGATGGCTTCATCCAAGTTCCGATAAGTCATCACATAGAGAATCGGTGCGAATGTTTCCTGTTGCACGACCGGCCATTTGTTTTCCGCTTCGATGATACAAGGGGTCACGTAGTTGCCCCGCTTTCTCTCTCCTCCACAGAGCACCTTGCCTCCGGATGCTTTGGCCTCGGTGATGGACTTCATCATTTGATCAACAGAGCCACGATCGATCAATGGACCCATCAGGGTATCCGGATGCAGTGGATTGCCAATCTTCACATGGCGATATCCCGCGACCAAAGCTTTGACCAGTTTGGTTTTGATTGATTCGTGCACGATTAAACGCCGCGTGCTGGTGCAACGCTGTCCCGCCGTGCCCACCGCGCCAAAAAGTATGCCCGTCATCGCGAGTTTCAGATCCGCAGAAGGGGCCACGATAATGGCGTTGTTCCCCCCGAGTTCCAATAGCGAACGGCCAAAGCGCTGTGCCACAACCTCACCCACCCGGCGGCCCATTCGGGTCGAACCCGTGGCAGATATCAGGGGCAACCGTTTGTCCTTGGTCATCAATTCGCCGACCCTCGGTCCATCCCCCACTACGAGAGAAAAGATCGCCGGATCAACCCCACATTGGCGGCAAACTCTCTCCGCGATCTTGATGCAGGCAATCGCAGTCAACGGAGTTTTTTCAGAGGGTTTCCATAACGTGGTATCCCCACAAACCGCCGCAAGGGCGCCGTTCCACGACCAGACGGCAACGGGAAAATTGAATGCCGAAATGATGCCCACCGGACCCAAAGGATGCCACGTCTCCATCATACGGTGGCCAGGACGCTCGGTGGCGATGGTCAGACCATGCAATTGACGAGAGATACCGACGGCAAAATCACAAATATCGATCATCTCCTGAACTTCACCTTCGCCCTCCGCCAGTATCTTGCCGGCTTCCAACGAAACCAATCGCGCCAATGGTTCCTTCAATTCCCGCAATGCCACACCCAGTTGGCGGACGACTTCGCCGCGTTTTGGTCCGGGCAAGTCGCGCCAAACAGGAAACGCTTTTTGCGTCGCCCGCACCGTGTTTTCATAATCAGCCGGTGAAGCCGTGGCCACTCGACCCAGTAAGGAACCGTCAATCGGGGAAAACTTTTCAATGATGGCTCCGCGGCCGCCCCAAGTGCCGGAGAACACCCCTGCGTTGATGGATTTGGCCGAAAGACCAAGGGGTCGAAATATTGCCTTGGTAACTGCAGCAACAGAGGTGGGTGATTTTTTGGATGCCATATTGTAATTACTTCTTCAATTATCACCGCCGTAAACTTTTCCGCCCCAGCGCGTGCTGAGAAAGTCTTTGAGAGAAACCGATTCCTGTTTAACGAATCCTGGAGCAAAGCGACCCTTCGCATAGAGCTCCAATACCGCGCATACCCCTGCCGCCGTCGTCAATTGGATGGCGTTGAGTTTCCGACCGACAATCGTATCGCCATATATTTTCTTGATAAAACTGCGCTGCTTCAATCGTCCATCCGTATCATTGCCCACCACGCTGACATAAAAAATTACCACATCGGATTCTGTCAGAGGAACCTCCTGATCAAAAATCTGGGTCACCAATTCTTGACGAGGGGCCAGATTCAAATCCACGAGCAGGAATTTCATCAGATCGCGATGTCCCGGGTAACGCATTGTTTTGTAGGTCAGATCCTGCACCTTGTTCTCGAATGTTTCGCACATGGTCGCAACCCCGCCCGAAGTGTTGAAGGCTTCATATTCCGTGCCGTCTATCGTGATAAGTTCCATGCCATCGAGTGGCATCGTAGTCACCAGTCGACCTTCGTAGAGTGCTTCTCCCACCTTGCAGTATTCGTTGATCAATCCCGCCGTACTCCAGCTCAAATAATACTTCATCTGATTGCTCGCATTGTCGGGTAATGCGCCCACTCGCATCCGGCAGTGGCGGACTGATGAAAGGGATGAAGCCAATGAACCGCCGACGATATTGATCGCGCCCGGGGCCAGTCCACATTGCGGCATAAAAATGACCTTGTTGCCTTTTTTGGCTGCAAGTTTTCGCACGAAATTGGTCGTCTCCACATCCTCAGTCAGGTCGAAATAGGATACCCCCGCTTTGGCGCACACTTCCGCGATTCCTTGGTTCAGGAAATACGGCGCCGCACTCACGATCGCGTTCACTCCCTGGACAAATTTCTCCAATTGCTTGGGTTTGGTGACGTCGATCTGAGTCAGTTTGGATTTTTTCAATCCCTTGAGATCAATGTCCGCGCGTGAATCTACCAAGGTGACGGATTTGCAGAATTTGCAGGACTCCAAAAGAGTCGCGATTGTTGTGCCGACTTTACCGGCGCCGATGATACCAATTTTCATATTAATAAAGATTTACTAAGTAAAATATCAGGAGACTTTTGCCGCCTTGCGGGGATCGGTCTGGGCAATGATCGCACTCACGGCTTTTTGATTGAAGCCCTTGAAGCCACCTTTGCGCTGTAGATTTTCCAAGTGACTGCCAATCGCTCCCTCGTGCAAAAACGCATCAGCCTGTTCACTGGTGATAAGGCCGCGTGCCTTCAGTTTCGCCACCCGTGCTGGTTTAACAAACCAACGCTCTCCCTCGGTAAAGGCCTGTTTTAAAAATGGGAAATTAGAAAACGGAGCCATCGTGCCGACCCCTGCTTTGGCCAGTTGATCACGTAAGCGGATAAAATCGAAACGCGCCTCCAGATGATGCATCCCGGCTTGCAAAAAACTATCCCCGTGCAATTCGCACCAGAGTCCGACTGTGCCCAGCCGCTCCACTTCAGGCAGGCACTTCGTCGCATAGTCTTCGTTGACTTCATCCGGACGCAAATCGACATCGGCAAACACTACAATGCCTACGTTGGGTGACTCCAAAACTTGTGCGCCCCAACCCGCCTCAGCACCGGCATAAAACCGTTCCCGTTTTTGCAGGCCCAGTTTTTCCAGAAATTGCACTAAGTCGGGGAAGAGACCACGCGAACACCGGAAAGTATGGTGATCGTGATTGCCCCAACCAAGTCCCAGTGAATCCTGCCGTTTTTTCTGCACCCGACCGGCATGATTGCGCAGTTCCCAAAACCGACGTTCCTCGGCAAAAAACAATTCACAAGCCACATCGCGGGGCACCAAGGTCAATACCTGATCCACCACCACCATGGCATGCTTTGCGCCCTCACCATCTTCATTGAATTCACGTTGGCGGTTACTAAACAATTTCTGCCCTTCGCGGATCGCCTCTACAAATCCCGGCTCGGGTTGATCAATGGTAAACCCGCGATAGCCCAGTCGCTCCACCGCTTCGAGCCGCAACCCATTTTCTTCCGCAACGAGTGCAAGCCGATAACGCG
>DFDG01000106.1:0-957 GCA_002367815.1 Opitutaceae bacterium UBA3033
CTTCCGATCTTGTCGCCGATGGCCACAGGATTAATAAAAGCCATCCCGTCAATCGCGACGGTGGTAACGCGGCTATGCGCGATGTTGCGAGCGAGGATGGCCCCGCCGAGATCCATTTGTGAAACCAACCAGCCACCGAAGATATCTCCGTTGCCGTTAGCATCGGCGGGCATCGCAATAGTGCGGATGACGAGTTCACCACTTGGTGCGGCAGGGGTAGGCGTGGGCTCGCTCATTTGACGAATATATATCGTGTGCTCCAGGACTGGCAAGTTTGCCTTCTATCCAAACAGCTCAGGGTTTCAGGGAATATTTCAACAGTGGCACGGGACTGCCTTCAGTGGCGACCAGAACCGTTTTGTTGTCATTGGTGAAGCAGACTCCCTCGGCCTGGGGAAGTTTGTGCGCGGCCAGTTGCAGCGGCTCACTGGCAAAGGCTTCGGCCCATGTCCGACCTTTTGGGCGGGTATAAAGATAGACCTCTCCATAAGTCAGCACGACGGCGGTGCGTTGGTCGGAAGCTATGTCCAAACTGCAGGGCCAGGCGCGGTATTTGCCCGAGGTTGATTCGATCAATGCACTGGGTCCAGTGGGTTGGGGAATGCCGTTAAGTTCGCCCACACGGGCAGCGACCAAGATTGCGGGGGATTTTTCCAAAGAAAGCGGCAGACGATAGACGAATGGAGGGACGGTGCGTTTGGAAATCAGGTAGATGTTTCCTTCGACGGGGTCGACGGCGACATTTTCACAATCGCGCGCACCTTCGGGATAAGTGTAGCGAATTTGCCCGACGATCGCAGCGCTCAATTCGTGATGGGGGTCCAAGGTGGCGGGATCGGGTTCGGCAATAATATAGAGCACGCAGTCTTTGCGCTGGGCATAGTTGTCCCCCACGTCGGCGGCGAGCAGGTAGGATTTGCCGTCGATCTTGAATGAGGCGCAATCCTCCCAATCGTA
>DFDG01000106.1:1174-11014 GCA_002367815.1 Opitutaceae bacterium UBA3033
AATCCTCCCAATCGTATAAAGTCGCGCCCTCGAATCGCACGGAACCGAGATAGCGCCCTTTGCCATCAATGGCGTAGAGCACGGGTTCACCGCCACTGTCGTTGTTGACCCAAAAAATATTATCGGCGCGGCGCGAGGCGGCGAGACCACTCGCCTCGTTGATTACTGGTTGCTCGATGGTGCCTGCGGTTATCGGACCCTGCCAGTGACTTGTGGCGACGGGCGCGGTGGTGCAAGAGATGGAAAGCAGACCTATGCCGGTGATGGTAACGAGCAGGGTGAAAAAGCGCATGCCCAAGACGTTGCCAGAACGCGGCGTGCGGCAAGGCAATATTAGGGTCTGCGATTATCTGATTTGTTATTGCGCGTCGCATTGCGGCGAAGCAATCCACGAGCACCAGTCGGTCACATTGGCAATTTTGTGGATCGCCAAGGTCGGTTGCGCCTCCCTCACGATGACGAGACTCTTATGCCGTAAAAGTAAGGGTGAAAATAGCGAATTGAGCGGTCGGAATTTACGTTGTTTTCAAAGGATTGTTGGGGCATATTTCCCCTCTCATGCATGCCGGTTCCTCCTCCACTTTTCGTCGTCTCATCAGCGAGATAGGCACGGTTGATGCCGTGGGGATCGAGGAGCGGGTGGCAAAATTCACTACCCGGAGCATAAAGAAGGCGTCCAAGGTTTGGGGCCTTAAGACTGCCATCTCGATAGTCGATCTGACCACCCTAGAAGGCAAAGACACCCGCGGTAAAGTCGAGTCGCTTTGTCAGAAGGCGATGTCGCCCCACGAAGGGTTGGATTGTCCAACGGTGGCTGCAGTGTGCGTTTATCCTGCCATGGTCAAATTTGCGGCCCGACAGCTCGCGCACACGGCGATCAATGTTGCTTCGGTGGCTACGGCATTTCCCAGTGGTCAGGCTCCGCTGCGCACGCGGCTCGCCGAGGTAAAGGCGGCGGTGGGTGACGGTGCGGATGAGATCGACATGGTGATCAATCGAGGCGCGTTTATGTCGGGTGAATTTGACCGGGTGCAGGATGAGATTGCCGCCGTGCGTGAGGCTTGTGGTGAATCCACGCTGAAAGTCATTCTCGAGGTCAGTGAATTAGAGAATTATGATGCGATTCGCGTGGCATCCTTCCTTGCGATGCGGGTGTTGCGATCCGGAGACTTTATCAAAACCAGCACGGGCAAGACCACGCTCAACGCCACGTTGGGCAACAACCAGGTGATGATCGAAGCCATCCGTGATTTCTATCTTGAGACCGGCACGCCCATCGCGATGAAACCCGCCGGTGGCATCAAGTCGGCCAAGCAAGCGCTGCATTTTCTGGTCGCGGTCAAGGAAACCCTCGGGGACGAGTGGCTCAACAACACGCGTTACCGGTTTGGCGCGTCTTCATTGCTCAACGACCTGCTTCGTCAACTGCAGAAGGAAAAGACTGGCGCGTATCAAGCCCCTTACTATTTCAGCGAAGCCTCCGGAGCTTACTGATCATGGTTCAACCACGGTAACCAAAATCACTCATGCCCACTTTAACTAGAAAGAAACAATCAAACCCCCGTGCTTCCGGGCGGCCGGCGGCTGAACTCATATTCGGAGATTTGTGGGAGTTTGATCCTGCACCCGAAACGGCTGACCCCAAGTTGAAGGCCCGTTACGATCTGTTCATCAACAACAAGTTTGTCCCGCCAAAGTCAGGTAAATATTTCGATTCCATCAACCCGGCCAACGAAAAGAAAATCGCCGAAATTGCCTACGCCCAAGCGGCGGATGTGGACGCGGCCTACGCGGCGGCAAAGAAAGCCTACGACACGGTTTGGGGCAAGATGCCCGGGAAGGAACGCGCTAAATATATTTATCGCATTGCCCGTCTGTTGCAGGATCGTGCGCGGGAGTTTGCCGTCGCCGAGACGATTGATGGCGGCAAGCCGATCAAGGAATCACGCGACTTCGATGTCCCGATGGCGGCCGCCCATTTTTTCTATCATGCCGGTTGGGCCGACAAACTCGATTATGTGGCCCCTGGTCGAAAAGTCGCACCACTGGGGGTGGTGGGGCAGGTGATTCCTTGGAATTTCCCTTTGCTCATGCTGGCTTGGAAAATTGCGCCAGCGATTGCGATGGGCAATTGTGTCGTCATCAAGCCGGCCGAGACGACCAGCATCACCGCGCTTAAATTGGGCGAGATTTTTCAGGCCGCCGGATTGCCCCCGGGCGTGGTCAACATTGTCAGTGGGTTTGGGGATACGGGTGCAGCGATCATGACCCATCCCACGGCCGCGAAAGTGGCGTTCACCGGTTCAACCGAGGTGGGCAAGATCATCATGCGGTCCATCGCCGGAACGGAGAAAAAGATGACGATGGAGTTGGGCGGCAAGGCGGCCAATATCGTCTTCGATGACGCGCCGATTGATCAGGCCGTTGAAGGTATCGTCAATGGCATCTTCTTTAATCAAGGCCATGTTTGTTGCGCGGGTTCGCGCCTGTTGGTGCATGAGCCGGTGGCTGAGGCCGTGCTCACGAAATTGAAGACCCGGATCAAGATGCTACGAATCGGAGATCCACTCGACAAGAACACCGATATCGGTGCCATCAATTCGAAGGAGCAGCTCAAAACGATCCAACGATTGGTGGCAATCGGAGTGAAGGAAGGAGCGACGATGTTTCAACCCAAGTGCGATCTGCCGGCGAAGGGTTACTATTTCCGGCCGACGGTTTTCTCCGATGTGACGATGAGTCACCAGATTGCCCGGGAGGAGATATTTGGTCCCGTATTGAGTGTTCTTACTTTCCGCACGCTCGATGAAGCGGTGGAGAAAGCCAACAATACCGCCTACGGTCTGAGCGCCGGCGTGTGGACCGACAAGGGATCACGCATCCTGAAGATGTCCACCGAATTGAAGGCGGGAGTCGTCTGGGCCAATACCTACAACAAATTTGATCCCACGTCGCCTTTCGGCGGATACAAGGAAAGCGGCTTCGGTCGCGAAGGCGGGCGTCAGGGCCTCCTCGACTACTGCAAGTTGGTTTAAAAATGTCGCATGATTTTATTCCTCCCCATGAATGTCCGGTCTGCGGTGAAGCGGTGCCTCGAACCGCGAAAGCTTGTCCGGGCTGTGGGGCGGATGAACGGGCTGGTTGGGATGATGAGTCGACCCGCTACGATGGGCTCAACCTGCCCGACGAAGCCGATGATGAACCGACCCAGTCGCGGTTGCAGACCAATCCGCTTTGGCCCGTGGTCGGGGTGGTATTGCTCGGGGCATTGATCCTGTTTTTTGTTTTTCGTTAACCCAATTTATCATGACCCGACTGCCCATTACCAAAACTCCCAAGCCCTATGTGGGTGGTGCCTTCATTCGTTCGGAGAGTGGGCGGACTTTTCCGCTCCACGACAAAGCAGGCAATTTTTTCGCCAACATGCCGCAGTGCACGCGCAAGGATTTGCGCAACGCGGTCGAAGCCGCGGCGAAGGCAGGTGCCAGTTGGGCCAAGCGCACGGCCTATAATCGCGGACAAATCCTTTATCGTCTGGGCGAAATGCTGGAAGCCCGCCGAGCGGAGATGATCGACACCCTGATACGTTTCGGTGCGACCAAGTCTGGCGCTGCGAAGGAAGTCGATGCCGGCTCCGACCGACTGATCTACTACGCGGGTTGGTGCGACAAATACGAACAGGTGCTCGGCAATGTGAATCCCGTCGCTTCGCCGCATTTCAATTTTACGGTGACCGAATCCATGGGGGTGGTTGGGTTGATTGCGCCGGATGCTCCGGCCTTGCTCGGCTTGATATCGATGGTGGCCCCGATAATCGCCAGTGGTAATGCAGTGGTGGCAGAGGTATCAGAAACCAATCCTTATCCCGCGATATTGCTGGGCGAAATGCTTGCGACCAGTGATCTGCCGGGTGGGGTGGTGAATCTGCTCACCGGCTTTCGCAAGGAGTTGGTGCCGACCTTTGCTTCGCACACCCATTTGCGCGGCATCAGTGCCGCAGTCATGGGCGAGGATCGGAAGACCCTGCGACTAGGTGCGGCCGACAGCGTGAAACGCGTGCACTTCGTCGATGCGAACACCGATTGGTTTTCCGACGAAGCGCAGGATCTCTACGCGATCCGCGATTTCGTGGAATTCAAAACCACGTGGCACCCGATCGGGGCCTGAAACAGATCGGATAAATTCCCCGCTACCCGCTGGGAGTTGATCACAAGGGACAGGTTAATAACGACAGTCCGGGGAAGCGCGAGCAAGCCCACAGCCTACCATGAAAGATTCCCCCAGGGGACAGGAAAAAATTCCTCTACTTTTGTCATTGCGAAGAGGCCTTAAGCCGACATGGAAATCCACGATGACGGATGGATCGTCGCGCTGCTGGACAGCATAAAACGCCGTGAATTTTTATTCCGGATTTTGCCCAAGTTGGTCGCCCACCCAGGCATCGATAGAGGGCAGGGCGCGTTGCTTGAAGCGGGAACGGTCACGGATGCCATCGGCGGTTCGGGCGGCCACAGGGAGGGCATCCGCAGGAAATTTTTCAGCCATGATGGCCATTAACTGGTTGGCATGGGCCTCGTCGTTAAAAGCACTCATAATACCGGGCAGATATCCGTAATATTCAAACGAAGTCACCCGTTTGATGAGGGCGTCAATATTGCTGAGGGTGTAGGCCAAAACCAGCTCGGGATCCTCGGACTTTCTGGCCAGGCGTTCCAAGTTGCTGTTGGCCTCGGCCATGGGCATTTCACCGGAAAGCGAAAGCAGCAGGGTCTGCTTGATGAGGGTAGGATCGAGGGACGCCTGCATGGCGCTGTAGGCACGACGTTTGGCGCGAGTGGTCAGGCTGCGCACCACCAAAGCGTTCAATTCGTCGTATGTGGTGCGGTCGGCATAGCGCCCAACGATGTCCAACATTGGGCCAGCCAGATTGCCGGATATGGATTTTTCGTCAGCCAGATAAGCGGGAAACTTTTCTCGGGCCCAGGCCAGGGTGGCTGGGTCACCATAAGTGCCGAGGTCGCTGATTAATTTTGCGCGCAGGGATCCGTCCAGCGGCGATTCATCAGGACGTTCAGCATAACCCAGGCGAGCCAACAGCGGGCGCAGAATCGTAGAGGCCCATGACTGAAAGGCATGTCGACCGGGCTCCCGTTCTTCGAGGTTGTCGATCGTGCTGAGGGCCCCGAGCAGTTGTTGCTGTAGCACTGGATGGGCATCGGCATCCAGTTTGGTGGCAAGTTCAAGATAAAGTGTGGCGGGCACTCGACCGGCACGGGTCAGAGCCCAGGTATCGGAGAGCAGGTTAATTTGGTCCTCCACCGGCAGAGCGTCGAAGTCATTTTGCAAGGCTGCCCCCAACTGGTCGTCGTATTGCACCCGGTAAAATCCAGTGTTGCCGACATTGAGTTTGATCGGACCTTCGCCCCTGGGCCACGGAATGGTTATCGCCTTGGTATCAAACAGCAGGGTTTCCGGGTGGTTAATCTGCGACAAGGTGGCGAGAGTAACGGGAATTTGCCAAGGAGCGGAATCGGTATCTTCCTTCGCCAGCAGAAACCGGGATTGGGCGAGATCCAGCCAGCGGCGTCCGTTTTCCTCCCTTGCACTTACGGTGATGATGGGAAAACCAGGTCGTTCGATCCAGCCATTGGCCACGGCGGTCACCGGTTTGCCGGCCGTTTCTTCCAACGCCTGCCAGAGATCGGCCGTGGTGGTGTTGCTGTAGGCGTGACGCTTGATGTAGAGTTGGATCCCATCGCGAAAAGTTGCTTCCCCGAGGTAGGTTTCCAACATGCGCAGGACACCTTGACCCTTCAGATAAGAGATGGTGTCAAAAGCGTTGGCGGCCTGCGCCTCGTTTTCAATCAGTTGGAGGATGGCATGGGAACTGGAGCGAGCATCCAGCGCCATGGCTGATTCCTTGTCGTCATTGGCCCGCAACCAGAATTCCCAAGTTGGATTGTTGGCATCGGTATTTTTGGTCCCAACCCAGGAAGCGAACCCTTCGTTCAACCAGATATTATCCCACCAAGCCATGGTCACGATATTGCCAAACCACTGGTGAGCGATCTCGTGGGCAATGACATCAAAGGCGCCTTCCTTGCCGGACTGTCCGCTGGTGGCGGGATTGTAGAGGAGAGCCGTGTCGATGTAGGTGATGCAGCCCCAATTCTCCATCGCGCCAAAGCCGGAGAATGCATTGGGCACACCGATCTGGTCGAGCTTGGGCAAAGGATACTTCACACCGAAATAGTCATAGAAATATCTCATCACCCGTTTGGTGGCCTCCATGGCGTAAAGGGCCGAGTCGCGCTTGCCCTCGGTGGTGAGGATGCGGAGTTTGATGCCCTCGAACTCTCCTTCCACTGCTTCAAATTCCGCCGCGTAGAGGGCGACCAGATAGCTGGGCATGGATGGAGTGCGATCAAAAGTCAGAGCCTTGAATCCAGCTCCTGCGGACTCCTCATGGATGACAGGCATGTTCGACACGCCCGTTAGGTTTTCCGGGATAATGAATGTGATATCAAAAGTGGCGCGAAACACAGGTTCATCCCAACAGGGGAATACGCGCCGCGCATCGGTAGACTCCATCTGGGTCCCCAACATCAGCCGCTCTCCGTTCGGGGTATCATACTTGTCGATAAAGAATCCCTGGGCTTGTAAGCCGATTTTCCCCCGGTAAGAGAATTCCAAGGAATGACGGCCCACGGCCAAAGCGATTGGAAGGGCTAACGTCTGTTTTTCCGGGTCAATAATCACTTCGAGTTGCTCCGCGTTCGCGGGATTGTCCACCAGGGCGGCGCGGTCGATCTCCAACTCAAGGGCATTGAGCACCACTTCGGTTACAGGCTGCCGCACTTCGATATCGATGAGAGCAGTGCCGGTGAATGTTCTTGCGACCAGATCAGGCTGGATTCGCAGGACGTAATTCAATGGCACCACGGTCTTGGGCAGCTGACCCGGGGTGGTCTCGAAAGAGAAAGGCTGCTCAGCCAGTGTAATCGTGGGGAAAACCAAAGCCAAACCTAGGCATAGACTGGAGAGAAGACGCGGGTATCTTTGCATTATTCCAGACAGCAGCTCTGGCCTATAAGTCAATTATGACACTGCGGGTGTGCGAAATAACCCAAGACTGGCCTCCGCCCTGTTGACCGAGAAACGAAGGGTTTATCGCCGACGTTGAAACCGGATGATCTCACTTGCGGTGGGCATGGACGGGGCCGTGCCCCGTTTGGTCACGGAAAGGGCGGCGACGACATTGGCAAATTTTGACGAGGCCACGATATCACCGGAAAACTTTACCAGCCCAGCAGCAAGTCCACCGCAGAACGCATCACCTGCCCCGGTGGTATCAACGACCTTAATGCCAGCACAAGCAGGTAGTTTGGTGAATTCGGATGCTTGTGATATGAAGCAACCCTTGCTGCCTAGAGTCACAATGACGGTCGAAACTTTGAAGGCACGACACAGTTGGTGAAGTTTTACGGGGGACAATTTTGCCAGACCGACTTCGGTAATCGTTTTCCCACCGCCCAACTTGAGCTGGTTGGCCAAGGCGACGAATTCAGTCTCGTTGGGGATCAACACGTCGGTGTGCGTCAGGATCGCGGGATTAAAATCCGGCCGCATCGGTGCAGGATTGAGCACGGTGGTCACGCCGGCCCGACGCGCGAGGCGGAAGACATGGGCATTGATGGGCAGCGTGGCCTCGTGCTGGCAGACGACGACTTTTGCTCCTTGGATCATTTTGGCATCAATGTCTGCCGGCTTGATTTGCGCACTCGCCCCGAGAGCGACGATGATTTCATTTTGGCCTGCATCGTTGACGAGTATGCCGGCGGTGGCGGTGGCGTGTTTGGGCTTGGCGATGAACAGGGCCCCAATGCCTTCCGTGAGGTAGAATTTCTTTGCTTCTGTGGCGAACGCATCCCGCCCCACCGCGCCGATGAACAGGGTGGATACGCCGGTGCGGCCGGCGGCCACGGCTTGATTGGAACCTTTACCGCCGGGACCGGTGACAAAGGTGCCGACGGTGGTCTGACCCGGAGCGGGGAAACTTGCGCATAAAAATGTGAGATCCTGAACGAAACTGCCTACAACAACGACTTGGGGAGTCCTTTTCATGGGGTGCAAATTAGCATCAAAAATTTTCTTGAGAGTGCAATCAAAGCCATCATCCACGAGGTGGGGCCGTTCTTATGGTATTGTGACCGTTCGTCAAAATGCCCCCGACACCGGGGGTTGAGCGTTTAGGTTCTACTCGCACCATGTCGAAATGGCTGTCACCCTATGAATGAACCGATGGAATCCCTCGCAGCTGAACGTTTACGACATGATAAACTTTACGTGCTGGCGCAATTTGTGGGCTGGGGTGGGTTTACTCTGGCCTACATCGGTTTGGCGCAACTCAACCGGGGCATTTCGTTGGTGGATATGTGTGTGTTTACGGCGGTCAATCTGGTGGGATTGCTGTTATCGCATGGCTATCGTCGTTTGATTCATCGATGGGGTTGGAAGCAGTTGAACTGGCCGGTGCTTCTGCCGCGGGTATTGGTCGGGACACTGGCTCTTTCTGTAGCGTGGACCATAATCACCTGGCCGCTATATCCCATGCTCAGTGATGGCCAAATGGCCAAGAAGCTCACCACTTTGGCGATATTCACCTACTCGGTATTCAATGGCGTCTGGCTCTACACGCTTTGGTCACTGCTCTATTTTGGCTACAACATAGCGGATCGGTTTCGCCGTTCCGAAATCGAACGAGCGCAACTCAAGGCCACGGTGAAGGAAGCCGAATTGCGGGCCCTTAAATCGCAGGTCAATCCCCACTTTATCTTTAACGCTTTGAATTCGATGCGGGCTCTGATCGAAGAGGATCCAAGCCGCGCCCGACAGGCGGTCACGCAATTGGCCAATCTTCTGCGCTATTCATTGCAGAGTGGTCAGCTGGAGACGGTGCCCTTTGAGGAAGAGCTGAGAATTGTTAATGACTATCTGGCCTTGGAACAGGTGCGCCATGAGGAGCGATTGAGGCTCAGATTGGATGTTGATCCCGCAACGCTGCATCTTCCGATTCCCCCGATGTTGCTCCAGACCTTGGTGGAAAATGCCGTGAAATACGGAATATCGGTCCTGCCTGAAGGCGGTGAAATTGCCATCATAGCTCGTTGCGAGAACAAGTGTCTAATTCTGCAAGTCACCAATCCGGGAGAATTGCCGGGGAGCGATGGGATTGTGGTGGGTCGCAAGTCAGATTCAACCGGCGTGGGGCTGCGCAATGCGGCGGAACGCCTCCGGCTCCTCTTTGGGGAAAAAGCTGTTTTGACATTGCGCAGAGGTGAACCGGGGCAAGTCGTCGCGGAAGCTTGCATTCCGCAGCTTATGGCAAAACCTGCTGAATTATCCCCGGTATGAAGACGTTGCTGATTGATGATGAACGCCTCGCAAGAAACGAACTGCGTCGCCTGCTCACGGCGTTTCCTGATATCGAAATCCAGGATGAGGCAACCAATGCCGGCGATGCGCGCAAGAAGATCGCGACATTGCAGCCCGATCTGATTTTTCTCGATGTACAAATGCCGGGTGAATCAGGCATGGAACTGCTGGAGTCACTGGAAGCACCGGTGCCGCAGGTGATATTCACCACGGCGTTTGATGAATTTGCGGTCAAAGCATTTGAACTAAACGCGCTCGACTACCTGCTCAAACCGGTGGATCCCGTGCGATTGGCTTCCGCGATTGATCGGTTAAGGGGAAAGCCCGGTGAGGCACCGGCGGTGGCAGACAAGCAGACATCGCTGGCTCCGACCGACAAAGTCTTTGTGCGCGAAGGCGATCACT
>DFDG01000068.1:0-305 GCA_002367815.1 Opitutaceae bacterium UBA3033
GATGTCACCGTGCAATTCGACATGAATGCCGTGGGCAAGTTGGGCCTGCTGAAGATGGATTTCCTCGGACTCAAAACACTCACCGTCATCGCCGACGCGGTGGACAACATCCATCACACCGCCGATCCCGATTTCGACATCGAGTCCGTGGGTTACGAGGATGCCAAAACCTACGAGCTGCTTAACTCCGGCCGCACCACCGGTGTATTTCAGTTGGAATCCGGTGGCATGCAGAATCTTTGCCGCCAGATCGGCCTCTCCTCGATCGATGAAATCGTCGCCCTCATCGCGCTCTACCGCCCCGG
>DFDG01000068.1:540-817 GCA_002367815.1 Opitutaceae bacterium UBA3033
CTCATCGCGCTCTACCGCCCCGGCCCGATGGAGTGGATTCCGGATTATGTGCGAGGAAAGAAAGATCCGAGCACCGTCAAGTTTCCCCATAAGCTACTCGAGGAGGTTTGTCAGGAGACATACGGCGTGATGGTGTATCAGGAACAGGTCATGGAGGCGGCCAAGGTTATCGCGGGTTATACCCTCGGGGGAGCGGATATGCTACGGCGCGCCATGGGCAAGAAGGACGTCGAGGCGATGGCCTTGGAACGCGCCAAATTTGTCGAAGGTGCCAAAC
>DFDG01000068.1:1019-13496 GCA_002367815.1 Opitutaceae bacterium UBA3033
CAAATTTGTCGAAGGTGCCAAACGTGTTAACGACATTGACGTGAAGACTGCTAATTCGATCTTCGATATTCTCAACAAATTCGCCGGTTACGGTTTCAACAAATCGCATTCCGCCGCTTATGCGGTGCTCAGTTACCAAACCGGCTACCTCAAGGCCAACTATCCCACCCAGTTCATGGCTGCCATGCTCAGCTCAGAGCTCGGCAATTCCGACAAGGTATCCCACTTCGTCGCCGAATGTGAATCGATGGGCATGACCGTGCTCGGACCCGACGTGAACGAATCCCGCGAAATGTTCACTCCGGTTGTTTCAGCCAAGACTGAAACAACCGCCCTGCGAAGACTCGGCGAAGCAGGGCAAACCACTTCCGATGGCCGCATCCGCTTTGGCCTCGGTGGCATCAAAGGGGTGGGTGCCCAAGCCGCCGAAAAAATCATCGAGGAACGTGAAGCCAATGGGCCTTACAAAGACTTCGAAAACTTTGTCACTCGCGTTGATTCCAAGGCCCTCAACAAACGCGTGCTGGAGCATCTGGTAAAAACTGGCGCGTTCGATTTCAGCAAGGCATCCCGCAAGGAACTGTTCGAAAACATCGACGCCGCACTTGCCACCGTCGCCGCCACCGCGCGCGACAAGGCGGCCGGTCAGCACAGTTTTCTCAACATGCTCGCTGAACCTGAACCGATGGTAGGGGCGGTTGTCCCCAACCGCCCTGCAGGATCTGCCGCCACCACCGATGACTTTAGTCAGCCGGAGAAACTGCTGTTCGAAAAGGAATTGCTCGGCTTCTACGTCTCAGGTCATCCGATGAACCAGTATGCCGGATTGGCCGAGGCCATTGATACCTACACGGTCGATCAACTTACTCTCCTGACCGATCGCAACGAATTCCGCCTTTGCGGCATCGCCGGCAACATCGCCAAGAAACTCGCCAAAAAAGACAATCGTCCTTGGGCCGCATTTAGCTTGGCCACCAAGGAAGCATCGGTCGCACTGAATATGTTTGCCGATGGCTTTGCCAGTTATGGAGAAAACCTCGTCGCTGAGCAGCCGGTCCTGGTGCAGGGCAACATCATCGTCGGAAACGACGGTGCCCGCATCAACGTCAAGGAGTGCTACCCCTTGGATCATTACATTACCGGCATCGTAAAGTCGGTCACGTGGTTGCTGCGACCTGAACACCCGGAACTACCCGCTTTTTTCAAATTCATACGCGAGACCCTCGATGCCCAGTCCGGTGATACGCGGATCAATTTTGGTTTCATGTTCGAAGATCGAATCGCACCGATCGCCGAAGTCAGCCTAGCCCTGTCCTGGAAACTTTCCGCCACGGTGTTTCAGCAGATTCGAGTCCACCCCGCCGTCGCAGGCGTGCAGATCGAATGCAAACCGCTTGAACTCAAACAGGAGCGCCGCTGGGGCAAGCGATAGAAACAATCGCGAGGTCCGACCATAGGAGTTAGGTATCGAGCAGAAGCACGTTTAATTTGGATCACGCAGAGATCGGATAAGTAGCTTAGATCATATATCGATTTTATCGCGTAGCTTGTCCTCTTTCAACTTCGTGTCCTTCGTGGTGAAAGCATGGCTGATTCGACCCAACGATTTTCCGACCGCGTGGAAAACTATGTGCGTTACCGCCCAAGTTACCCCGTCGCGCTGATTCAATGTTTGCAGGATAAGGCAAATTTGAACCGCAGCTGTGTGGTGGCCGATATCGGTGCCGGGACGGGTATTCTCACCGCATTACTCCTGCCTGTGACAGGGCAACTCCATGCGGTCGAACCCAACGCGGAAATGCGGGCCGCGGCCGCCCGCGACTTGGGTTCATCAGGAAACTATCATAGCATTTCAGCCACCGCGGAGGTCACAACCTTGCCGGATGCCTCTGTCGATCTGATCACCGCCGGACAGGCGTTTCATTGGTTCAATGTTGCCAAAGCCCGCGCCGAATTTGCCCGCATCCTCAAACCCAATGGTCATGTTTCGCTGATTTGGAATGAACGGTTGGTCGATTCCACCCATTTCCTGATTTCCTACGACGACCTGCTCAAGACCCGCGCCACCGACTATGATCAGGTCAATCATACCCGCATTGATACCGCGGTGATCGCTGATTTTTTTGCTCCTTCCGGTTTCGATATATTTGAATTTCCTACCGAGCAGAATTTCGACCTGGCCGGACTCAAAGGTCGCGCCCTTTCATCTTCTTACGTGCCCAATGTCGGCCAACCCGGCCACGAGGAGTTTTTCTCCCAACTTGAGCAAATCTTTGCCGATCATGTCCGGGATGGGAAAGTGAGCTTTAAGTATCAAACCCGGCTCTATCTTGGAAGGCTAACTTAAGTGACCTGTGGACATTTGATAGATTGTGCTCCGCCCACTTCGTGTCCTTGGTGGTAAAAACCATGGCTGACTCCACCACCCTCAATCACATCGCTCGCATCCTGGCGAACGTCTCGCCCAGCATGCCAGCCGATGCGGCCCTGCGCCGCTATTTCTACGAGCACAAGTATCTCGCCCCTCAATTGCGACGGGCCGTGAGTAAGGGTGTTTTCACCTATTTCCGTTGGAAAAATTGGGTTAACCCAAAAGCCGCTCTACAGACCAAGGCCGATCACGCCCTCGATCTTGATGCGCGTTTTAAGCAAAACCCCAATTCGACCAAGGCCGAGGCCTTGGCCGTCAGGGCAGTGCCAGAGTGGCTCGCCAAGGAGATGGAGTTAACTCCGGAATACTTGCGACAAATCCAGCGCGAACCAGCGCTTTGGCTACGAGCACGCCCGGGTAAGGCGCACAAACTCGCCGATTCATTGGGTAACTGTAAGTTCACGGATCACGCGCCGGATGCCATAAATTACGTCGGAGAGAAGGATCTTTTTCGCACCGCGCAATTTCATGAAGGTCAATTTGAAATTCAGGATCTCTCGTCCCAATTGGTGGGAATTGCGGCCGCGCCATCTGCCGGACAAACTTGGTGGGATGCCTGCGCTGGTGATGGGGGCAAAACCCTTCATCTCGCCGACCAGATGCAAAACAAAGGTCTCATCTGGGTGACCGATCGCTCGGAAAAACGGCTGCAAACTTTCAAGAAACGTTCCACCCGTGCCAAACTTTACAACCATCGCAGCGCACTGTGGGATGGCACGGCAGGGCTGCCGACCAAGGCCAAATTCGACGGCATTTTGGTTGATGCGCCGTGCAGTGGGGTTGGCACGTGGCAACGCAACCCCCATGCCCGCTGGACCACCACCATGGACGACGTGCGCGAACTCGCCGCGGTGCAGCTCGAGCTGCTTCATCGTGTGGCAGGATCACTCAAACCCGGAGGCCGCCTCATATACGCTGTTTGCACGCTCACTCGCAGCGAGACCACCGATGTCGCCAATGCTTTTAGCGCGGCACATCCGGAACTGGTGCCTGCGCTGCTCCAAGTCCTCGGCTCCCAGCTCTCAGCTCAATTCCTGTGGCCTCAGGATTTTAATGCCAATGGCATGTTCATCGCTAGTTGGACCAAGACCGGTTGAAACAGCCTCAATAAATATCCATCAATTCAGTCGGTGATGAGCAAAGTTTCTTCGAAAATAGTTCAGGAGGATTTCAATGACCTACGGGCAGTGGTTCACTACACCAAGGCCGCGCATCGAATCGGACTGTGGGAGTCGGAACGAATTTTGATCGAGCGATTTTTTCCTGATAAATCAGCTCGTCTGTTGGAGGCCGGTTGCGGGGCTGGTCGCGTTTCAGTCGCACTTGGGGAAGCGGGATACAAAAACCTCATGGCCTTCGACTTTGCCGAGGAACTGTTGGCGCAGGCACACAGTCTGGCCATCGAACGCAAAGCCAACATCACCTTCTTTCACGCCGACGCCACCAAGTTGGAAAAGTGTCACCTATTAAGTGACACTTTGTTCGACGGCGCCCTCTTCATGTTCAATGGCTTGATGCAGATTCCTTCACGTCGAAATCGTCGGCGGGCACTGCGATCAATCGCATCATTCTGTCGTCCCGGTGCGCCCCTGATATTCACCACCCATGATCGGGATGATTCACCCTCTGAAAGGGTGCTTTGGCGACTGGAGGCCGCCCGTTGGGCCAAGGGCAAACAGGATCCCATTTTGCGCGAATTCGGCGATCGCTACTATGAGGAAGAAGGCGTGGGCCGCACGTTCATGCACCTGCCGGTGCGGGAGGAAATCCTCGCCGATCTAAAAGCCACCGGATGGAGCCACACTTTTGACGCGATGCGGCGACTAATCGCGAGCGAGCCACGCAAGGTCCGGGATTTCTCCGACGAATGCCGCTTCTGGGTCGCAACTAGGAACTAGCCCATCAATGCCTTGAGGCGAACCAGATGTTCACGCTCCTCGGTGGGATTCAATCCCAACAGACGCGGAGTGGGAGCACTCGCTTCATACGCGCTGACATCGACAATCGTCTCAGCAAGCGGTCGAAGACTCAGACCTGCAGTCCAGGCCTTGTTCCCATTGGCGGCAAACATACCCGCATTTTTTATCACAATGCCCGGTAACCAAAGCGGTAGATGAATGGGATAGTCAGGTTCTCCCTGAATTTTGGTTCCTTCAACATTTTCAAGGATCGATGTGGGCATCCAAATTGGCGTCGCCTTGCTTTTGAGCACCGCCATACCGATTTCGATAAACTCCCGGAATTTCAGCGGCTGCTTCGGACCAACTGCAAGAAAAGCGTCAGCCAAGCGCTTTTCGACCAAGGGCACAATCCAAGAGGCGAGATCCCGCACATCAATCACCTGCAATTGAGACCTGCTGTCATCGGGGGCGATAAATTCGTTTACTGCATCCATTCGCCTCACCCAATAACCGAATCGCCCGGTGGGATCATGCGGCCCGACGATGATGCCGGGACGGATGATCAGGCTTCGCTCTTTTGCCAGCTCATTGGCCACCAGTTCACAACCCGCCTTTAGTGGACCATAGAGTTTCCAGTCGAATTCGGCCGATTCATCCGCAGGTGGAACAGACAATGATGAGGTCTCCGAAAAATCAGGCTGGGATAGATCCGCGTGAGCCGAGATGGAGGAAATCAAGGTATAGTGTGGTTCGCCATTCAAGGCCCCAAGCAGAGTACGAACCTGCCGAGGTAGATAGGCACAAGTGTCGATCACGGCATCCCACGTGCGACCTTTCAGCAGACTGAGGTCGTCATCTCGATCCGCCTTGAGATGTTCAACTCCGAATGGAATAGCGTCCAAACTGTTGCCCCGATTCAACATCGTCACAGTATGGCCACGAGCCAGTGCGACTTCCGTAATCGCCCGCCCCACAAAAATGGTGCCACCAATGATGAGGAGTTTCATCATCTCAGGCAGGCGATGTGACATCGCCCTGTCCACGCAAAATCGGACTCAAATTATCCACAATGAGCGCAAAATCGTGATCAATGCTCGCGGATCAAATGGTAGTTTGTTACACATACAGAGGAATTCCTTTTCACGATGAAATATACCCAACTTGGAAAAACCGACCTGAACGTCTCGCGAATCTGTTTAGGCTGCTGGCAGTTGAGCCCATCCTTTTGGGGTGAAGTGCCTCTCGACCCATGGGTTGAATCGGTAAAGACCGCGCTGGATTGCGGCGTAAATTTTATCGATACCGCCGATGCTTACGGTGACGGCTACGCGGAGGAACAGTTGGGCTTACTGATGAAACGCGAGGGCCTGCGCGACAAATTCGTGCTCGCGACCAAATTCTTCTGGAAATTCACCGAACCTTCCGGTCGCCACCCCGACACCACCCATGATTACATATTGCAAGCATGCGAGGACTCGCTGCGCCGCCTGCAAACCGATCACATTGATCTTTATCAAATCCATTCTTGGGATGCCATTACCCGGCCCGATGAGGTCGCCCGAGCCTTCAATACCCTCAAAACTCAGGGCAAAGTGCGGTGGTTCGGGGTGAGCAATCTAAACCCTGAACAAATGGAACTCTACGGAAAACACTTTGAGGTGAGTTGTCTGCAACCACCCTACAATCTGCTCGACCGCACCATCGAAACGCGCGAACTGCCCTATTGTCTCAGCAAGAATATCGGGGTGATCAATTTCTCCCCCCTCTTCCGCGGCCTGCTCGGAGGACGTTACAAGGCTGATTCAACCATTGAAGGCAAACGGGCCAACGGCCCCCTCTTTCATGGCGAGGGATTGAAGATCATGATCAAAGCGATTGATGAGGCCAAAGTGATCGCAGCTGAACACGATCTCACGATGGCGCAACTCGCCATGCGTTGGACTCTCACCAATCCAGCCATCACGAGTGCGATCACGGGGGTCAAAAAACCGGAGCACATCTTGGGCACGGTCAAGGCAGCCGATGATGTGCTGTCGCACAAAGTCTGGTATCAGGTCGCCAACCTTTTCACCCAAGCCAAGGCCAAGGCATTGGCCGCTGGTTGATCGTAGGTAATTCCGTAAAAAGACAGGCACGCAGATCCACTGCTAGAACGACTTTCGGAGGTGGACGCGCAGGTCCCTCTGCGCGTTAAGACGCTCCATTTTCACTCTCGGGCAACTCAATCATACCCGGCCACTCCTCCCCCTGTTTTCACAGCTCTTTCACGAAAGGATTCTGCCGAATATAGTCCCACTTGGCATCCAGTTCCTTGGCGTTGCGGATGCGATGATCGAAGTAGCCACTCTGCCACTCCACTCCATTGCAACGGGCATGGTAGGCTTTCCAGCTGCGGATCACCGTAGACATCGTCCGATCAGGAGGAAAACTGAGTAAGGCGTGCAGATGGTCGGGCATTAGGAGAAACAGTCGAGCATGCCACCGCCCATTGACGTGGTATTGTTTAACCGACTTCAATAGTAGATCGGCCAATTTTTGATTGGTTAGCGGTATGGCTTGGGTGCGGTCACACCTGATCCGCACATGGAAAACTTCCCCTGATAGCACCCAACTAGGAATGTCATGGTAGAGACGACTCTTGAATGAATACGGCAGGGACAAGTAAGAATGTTACGTATCCTTGTCATCGCATGTCAAAAGCGGGCACAGGGACGTGCCCACCCACCCCACATGCAGGTGGACGCACACGTCCTTAATTACGTGACCAAACCAGCGGGAAGTGTTCGCCCTGGAGCAGCTCGCCATCCTCGACGGTAACGAATTGCTTCATGCAATGTTCACCCGATTCCACGTATCGGGTCTCACCGGTCATGAAATGCAGCGCGATGGCGCGCCGGGGACGGCCACTGGTATTGGCATGTGAACCATGCCATGTGAGTGAGTGATGATAATGCACTTCACCTTTTTTCACCGGACATTTGCGCACTATAATTTCATGGCCCTCAAACTCCGACGGCACGTCTTTCTCGAAATCCTTCCATTGCCTGATCATCTCAATTTGGTCACCCCAGAGGTGCGAACCCGGCACCATGCTCATGCAACCGTTGTCAATATCGACATCATCGAGCGCCACCCAAGCGGTGACCTCAGTCATGGGCGCAATAATGGGCCAGAGCGGTGCGTCCTGATGCCACATATTCACTCCACCACGGGCGGCCGGTTTGTATTGAATTTGATCATGCCAAATGCGAAGGCTGTCTGCTCCGGTCAACTGGGCCATCTCTTCACAAATCATTGAATTTGTAGTCAATGATTTGAAGGGCGCACTGGCCTGCCAGATGTTGACGATCTGCCAGACGGGGGCCGCTTCATTGTGCGTGAAATTGTGACACAGCACCGGTTGGGGAATATCTGCGTTGTCGCGTTCTGTGATCACCCGCTCCACTTCCGCGCGGAGGATTTCCACCTGATCATCATCGAGCACTTTCGCGCTGCGCAGATAGCCTTGGGTCTTGAATTCGGTAATTTGAGCTGGGGTTAACATGGGTGAACCCAAGCAGACAGTATATGAACCCGCTGTCATCTCCTATACCATGGTTGCCTCGCGCAAGTGATGGCTATTTTTCCTGTCGTCCGGCCAACAAGGCATCACGAAAATGCGCCGGGGCCAATCCGTCGATGCGACGAAAGACCTTACTGAAATGGCTGGTGTCACGAAACCCCGTCCGCGCCGCGATTTCTTTGACGGACAGGTGATGATCAGCCAACAGGCGTCGCGCCTCCTCCACCCTAAGTCGGCGCAAATAATCCAACGGTGGGTAACCAGTGACTTCGCGGAACAGGGCCTGCAACCGACTTGAGCTTAATCCGGATACCTGTTCCAATTCCGTTTGAAGTATGGATCGGGCCAGGTTGTTGGTCATAAAATTGACCACGGTTTCAACCCGGTTCTGGTTACGTAAAATCGGCTGACCCGTCGCATCGGCTTTTTGAGCATCAGCCAGGAGCTCCAAAAACACTCCGGCCAAATGCACCGAAGCATTGGCGCTCCCCAGCGTATTCCCGGCTCCATGGGCATGCAAAATGCTCATCAGAGCACGCGCAATGCGATGACCTTTAAACAAACGTTTTTGCCGAGGGAGGCCCAGACCATGCGTAAATCGCACGCGGTATGGCACACGACTTTCAATTCTGGTTTCTGCATTGGGCAGATCTGGTGCAAAATCAAAATGCACGGCCAAGTGTTCGACAGATGAATCATCGTCTGCCTGAAATCGATGCGGCACAAATGGGGGCACAAACAATAAATCATGGGGGGCAAATTTCCTGTGCTCGTCATCGATCACCCAGAAGCCCTGCCCTGATAATATCAGGACCAGCTCAAAATCGAAAATGATCCGTTCCGGAATCACCAAACCCGCTTGCCGATGGGCTATCCGCACCACGGGGTGAATCTGCTCTGGTCGCAGGAGATGCAGCATCCGGCGAGGCATGCGACCAAAGGGGCCGAATTGTTGCACCCGAGGTTCGGGACGAGATCGGGAAGAAGTCCGTACAGCGCACATAAAGAGGCAAGATAGGCAGCACACGAAACAACTCAAGTCAGGGTGTAAAAGCTTTGATAATTGTCTTAACACCGGTTCGACAGTTGAAAAACTGACAACATGCAAAAATTAGCCCCCTTTATCTTCAGCATACTGTTGGTCGCCGGTGCCCACGCGGCCGAATACCCTAAAATGGGTGAAGATATCTATGATACTCAGGCTGACAGAGGGGGGCAGATTGAAGCCGCCCTCACCCAAGCAAAGGCCGAAGGAAAAAATGTGCTGATAATGTTTGGGGCCAATTGGTGCGTGTGGTGCCACCGGTTGCATCACACCATTTCGACCAATGCTGATATCGCCGCGGTTTTGAAACGGGATTTCGTCACGGTGATAGTTGATTTAAATACGCGCAACGGCACGAAACGAAATGCCGAGGTTAATCTGAAATACGGCAACCCGATGCAACATGGCCTGCCCGTGCTCGTGCTGCTTGATGCCGAGGGTAAACAGTTGACCACGCAGGAAACCGGAGCGCTCGAAGAAGGTGCAGGACACAGCCCCGACAAAATCACGGCATTTCTGGTGCAGTGGTCACCACAACGCTGAACCATTGCTCGAATTTATCCGAGGACTTGCCACGCGGTGACTAAGCGTCAATTTGACGGCTTATGATTGCTCAAATCACCGATCGCGACTGGCTCTGGATTGCCGGAGAATTTTACCTCGCCGGTTTTCTGTTGGGCACATGGTCGCTGCTCCGTGGGGGAAAACCCTCCAACGTGGCGATGTATGGCATCATCGTCGCAGGTTACGTCGTGCAATTGGTCGGTCTGTATATCCGCGGCGTGGCGGTTGGTGGCTGTCCATTGGGCAACACTTTCGAGTTATTCCAATTCACCGCTTGGTCAGCGACCACCCTCTATCTCGTGATCGGAGTCACCTTTCGCTCCAGTCTCCTGGGTTACTTTGCGGCCTGCATGAGTGCGGTGCTTACTTTGGCCTCTCTCTCCATTCCGGCATGGGATGCAACCCGTCGCTCCAATCTATTTGGGGGCAACCCATGGATTGAGTTTCACGCTGCGCTGGCCCTGTTCAGCTACGGCGTGTTTGCTCTGCTCGCGCTCACAACGGCGTTACTGTTGCTCCGAAATTATTCCCTCAAGAGCAAACGACTGGGCGGGTTGTTCTCCTTTCTCCCTTCCATTCTCGATCTTGATTTAATCAGTGTCCGTTTGTTGGGAACCGGCGTGGCCCTGCTGAGCGCGGCCTTGGTGGTCGGCTCGTTTTACTGGTTGCGCGACACCGCCAGTGTGAACCACACGAAGTTACTGGTCACGATGGCAATCTGGGCCGTCTACACCACCACCTTCGTCTTGCGCTTGCGAGGCCGGTTGATTTCACGGCGTTTTGCATGGACCTGCATCATCATGTTTGCCGTCGCACTGCTTTCTCTGGGTCCGGTGAATTCCAATCGTCCGGAAAAGGCGCACGCCTCCAAATCATGAGTCATCCGGAGCAAATTCATTCAGTGTTTTTTGTGCTCGGGGCCACTCACCACCAAGCGCCCATTGAAGTACGGGAAAGACTTTCCCTGAGTGCTGATGCCGTGGATATTTTGCACGCGGACATCGCCGAAATGGCCGGTTTGAAGGAAATCGTAGTTCTTAATACCTGTAATCGCACGGAGTTCTACGGGGTCGCATCTTCAACGGACGCGGTGGCAGTTTTGCAAAGTGTTTTCTGTCGCCGACAGTCCTTCCCCGAGGCTGAGTTTGAAAAAATTCAGATTCAATTACACGGGATGCCTGCAATCCAACATTTGCTGGAGGTAGCCTCGGGTCTCGATTCCCAATTGCTCGGGGAGACGGAAATATTCGGGCAGGTAAAGAGCGCCTATGCCCGGGCTCAGAACAAAAACAGCACTGGACCAGTCCTTAATCGTGTTTTCCAAAAGGCCTTTCAAGCCGCCAAGCACGTGCGGTCATCCACGGCCATTTCCATTGGCCACGTGAGTGTGGCCAATGTGGCGCTCGATCTGGCGCAGTCGATTTTCGGCGACCTGTCCTCAACCCGCATTCTGCTGCTCGGGGCTGGTGAGATCGGCGAAAAAACTGCCCGGGCCTTTCAAAGTCGCGGAGCCGCCAGTCTGACCGTTGCCAGCCGCCGAATAGAACACGCCATGGAGTTGGCTTCTACCCTTAATGCCACCGCTCTTCCCTTTGAAAATCGTGACAGTCATTTGGGGAATTTTGATATCGTAGTATGCAGCACCGCTGCACCCGGTTGCATCGTAACACTCCCGGCGGTCCAAGCCGCGATGAAACAGCGCAGAGCCCGGCCTCTGTTTTTCATCGATCTCGCCATGCCACGGGATGTCGAGTCAGGCGTTGCAAACATTCAATACGCCTATCTCTACAATCTCGATGATCTGGCTAAAATCGCGGACGAAAATCGCAATGCTCGAGAAGCTGAACTCAACAAGTGTCGGCAAATTCTTTCTGAACGTGCTAATACATTGTGGCGGCATGTTGGCCCATTGACGGCGCCCACCCCCTCCAGGAGTTGATAACTCCAACCAGTCGATCAAAAATAAGACCAGTCAAGCCCAGAGCTGACGGTATCGTCACCTAGGTTGATCTAGATCATCCAACGAGCCAACCAATCGGCAATTGTTACGCGCGCGGGTTGTTTCAACAAACCGCGCAATCGTTCCTGATCATCACGGGTTTGTTGCAGACGAGTCTGATCAGCGGTGCACAATTCGAGTTCGGCGGCCAAGGCCTCCGGGGTTGCCGCATACTGGATGCATTCAGGATACATCGGTTTTTTTAGCAGCAGATTGGCTATGCCGATGTAATCAAGTTTCACCCACCAGCGGGCCAAGAGATACGTGATCAGGTTGGTGCGATAGGCAATGGCTCCCGGAATGCCCGCCAAGGCGCAGTGCAGAGACATGGTGCCCGAACTGGTCAAAACGGCCCGGGCCTTCACCACGCCTCCCGTTGACACCAACTTGATATGCTCCGGTGGTGAGACCGCACGGATCACTTCATGTATCACTTCACTGGGATAAAGCACAACGGCAGGGACGCTTTTCCCAAAGGCAGACAACCCACCGAGCAACACTGGCAAAATTTGGGCGACCGCCTGTTTGCGGCTACCTGGTAATAACAATACCGGACCATCGGCATCATATACGACGGGAGACTCATGGCCTGGTGCCACGAAGGGGTGGCCAACAAATTCCACCGGCAGATCCGTATCCCGGTAACACTCCACCTCAAATGGAAAGATCACCGCCAATGCATCCAGATCGCGTGCCATGGTGAAACGACGTTTGGCTTTCCATGCCCAAATCTGAGGCGAAATGTAATAAAATAACTTGATATTTCCCCCACCCTTGACTGACAAGCCGCGCTCACGCAGGGCTGCCGCCAATCGCAGGTTTAGACCGGGGTAATCCACAAAACACACTGCTCGCGGTCGGTGCTCGGCGATCCATCGCAGTGTTTCATTGAACAGGGTTTTGAAAAACGAATAATTCTTCAGCACTTCGACAATGCCGACCACCGAAGTGGCAGTCAGGTCATACAATAACTGT
>DFDG01000152.1:0-18312 GCA_002367815.1 Opitutaceae bacterium UBA3033
TCCATGTGCAACAGACCGAGGAAACCGCAACGAAAGCCAAATCCAAGTGCGACGGAACTCTCCGAAGAATAGACCAAGGCAGCATCGTTGAGTCGCAGTCGTCCCATCGCCGCCTTGAGCTTTTCATAATCCGAAGTGTCGACCGGATACAGCCCACAAAAAACCATGGGGCGAACCTCTTTGTAACCGGGTAGCATCTCCGTGGCTGGTTTATGATTCAGCGTGATGGTGTCGCCAGTCTTTATATCGGAGGTATCTTTGACGTTGGAAACCAGGTAGCCGACATCACCCGCACCGAGCGACTTGGTCTTGAGCATCTTGGGCGTGAATATCCCCACTTCCTTGATCTCGGATTTAATGCCGTTACTCATCAGCAACATCACATCGCCCTGTTTGATGGTGCCGGAAAATACGCGTATGTAGGCAATGACGCCGCGGAACGAATCGTAAATGGAATCAAAAACCAGGGCGCGGACCTGTGGAGTTTCTGTCCAACGTGGTGATGGCACCCGGTCGATGACGGCCTCCAAAATATCCTCAATGCCGATGCCGGCCTTGCCACTGGCCAAAATCGCTTCTTCCGCCGGGATGGTTAGGATATCCTCCAGTTGTTTCAGGCACAAATCGAGATTGGCGCCGGGAAGATCGATCTTGTTGATTACCGGGATGACTTTGAGATTCTGGGCAAAAGCCAGATGAGCGTTTGCCACGGTTTGAGCTTCGACGCCCTGAGCAGCGTCGATCAAAAGCAAAGCACCTTCGCAGGCTGCCAGACTGCGTGAAACCTCGTATGAGAAATCCACATGCCCGGGTGTATCCATCAGGTTGAGTTTGTAAGTCTGCTTGTCCTTGGCCGGATAATGCATGGTCACAGGATGAGATTTGATGGTGATTCCTCGTTCCTTTTCCAAATCCATCGAATCCAGATGCTGCGCCGTCAAAACCCGCTGGGCGACCGTGTTTGTGTATTCGAGCAATCGGTCGGATAATGTGGTCTTGCCGTGATCGACGTGGGCGATGATGCAAAAATTGCGTGTAAGTTTGACGTCCATGGGTTGTTCAGGTCGCCAAATCGGAAAATCCAGCGAAACTCTTTACGACCCACGATTTCTCCGTGCGACGGGCTAGACCAGCCAATACCCCGCCTGGTCCCAATTCCCAGAATTCAGTGACTCCGGCAGCGGCGGCGCTGCGCATACAATCCTCCCACAAAACCGAGGAAACCACCTGTTTGACGAGAGCCTCACGGATGGCGGCAGGTTCACTTATGGTCCGGCCGGTGGTGTTGGTGAAAATCGTAAATTTTGGTGGCAAAAATTCAATGCCATCCAGGAAGTCAGAGAATGCGGCGCGTGCAGGTTCCATCAAACGACTATGGTATGCCCCGGCGACATTAAGCGGAATGACTTTTTTGATACCGCGATCCTTGGCCGCTGTTACCGCAACATCGATCCGAGCCTTTTCACCTGACACAATGATTTGACCCGGGGCGTTGAAATTTGCCGCTTCGATCCCGAATTCCGCGCATAAATCCGATACGGTTTTGCGTTCCTCACCCATGATTGCAGCCATACCGCCCACGGTTTGCGCGCAGGCCGATTGCATGAGTCGGCCACGCTCTGCGACAATGCGCAGCCCAGTGGCAAAATCAAAGACCCCTGCAGCAGCGCAGGCCGTCACTTCTCCCAAACTCAAACCCAGTGCATAATCCACTTCCGGCAATTTGCCTTGCTCGCGCAAGGCGGCTACCAGAGCCAAGCCATGCACAAATAATGCAGGCTGACAGACCTTGGTTTGGGTAAGTTTAGTCTCTGTACCTTCGAAGCAAATTTTGGTCAGTGACCAACCCAACACTAGATCAGCTTCGTCAAATAATGCCTTGGCAGCAGGCGATTGCTCATAGAGCGAAAGTCCCATGCCCACCTTTTGGGCGCCCTGTCCGGAAAATAATATTGCCAATGCCATTATATGAACCCGCAAGAAAATCGTTCAGCCGTCGAAAAACCAAGCCCTAAAACCGTTTTAGCTGGGGGAAATACCGGGCATCTTCCTCCGGATTAGCCAAACCCGGTGGTTTTAGCTCCTTCAGTGTGGTTTCAGGAGCCATCGGTGGATTGATCAAAGATGAATTTGAGCGGGCATCAGGAATTGGAATCACTTCCGGCGTCTTTAACTCATAGCCGGGTTCATTGATGCGCCCACCGGAAAACTTTAAATAAGGATTATTTTCCGGCTTCAATAAATCCGCGTGCAAATCTCCTGCAGCATTGGGATTGTTGAACGTAACGTTGGATGAAACTGGTGAATTGCTCACTGCTGAAACATCCGAGAATCGTGAAACCGATAGTGCCTGATGAACAGCTCCCCCGGTATCCCGCAATAACAGCTCCTGATCCCGAGAGCTTATCCAGTCACTCATGAAATTATTAAGCGGATTGGTAACTGAATCCTTCAATTCTTTACGGGCCGCATTGTCGTCTGGTCGAGCTTTCATTTTATCCTTGGGATCACGGGCTTGTTCCTTGATCAGCTGCTTAAACGGATCGAGCGACTCTTCTTTTTCGATTGATTCATCGGGATCATGCTTGTTCCTAGATGATTTTTCATCGGTTTTCATCATGGTGTCCACGAGCCAATTTTGGGACCACTTGTCAGCCTTCTGCTTCTGCTGGTCCTTCACTCGTTGCAACTGCGAGATAAAAGGAACCGGTTCAACCGAGCTTGGATTGCCAAAACGTGGAAGATCCAACTTGGCTGATACTGCTGGCAGTTTCTGCTGGGTCTCGAGGGATTTAAATTCTGCTTTGGCGCCCTCGATAGTGGTGCTCTGATTCGGCTCTGATGTCCAACCCGTCGCCGACAGAAGTCCTGCCGGTGGGATCAGACCACAAAGCAATAATATCGAACGGAGGTGCATGGCACAGGGACTATGATTTGATGAATATGCCTTTGATATTCATCTCCAGAGCCTGCGGATTTGGGGAGTAACGCAACGCATCGGCCTTGCTGATTTTGCCCGCTTGGATGAGGCGATAAATGTCTTTGTTGAAAGAGAAGCTGGTGCTGTCTCCGGTGCCTTCCATAATGCCCTGCAATTTGTCGAATTGGCCTTCGAGAATCAGATTCTTGACCGTGGCATCGGCATTGAGCACCTCATTGGTCGGTATCCGCCCACCACCTTCAAGAGCGGGAATAAGTTTCTGGCAGATAAATCCGCGAATCGAGCCGGCAATCTGACGACGGGCTTGAATCTGTTGCTCGGGTGGGAAAAAATCAAAAAGACGAATCAAGGCTTGGGACACCGTTGCGACGTGCATGGTGGAAAAAACCAAGTGTCCGGTTTCCGCCGCAGAAATCGCGGTTTCAAAGGTCTCCTTGTCGCGCATTTCCCCGATCAAAATGATATCTGGATTTTGACGCAGGACGGATTTAATCGCCAAGTCAAAGCTAGGCACATCCAGGCCGATTTCGCGTTGTTGGAATAGTGACTTGTCGTCCTGAAAGGTGTATTCGATCGGGTCTTCAATCGTGACGATATGGCGGTCCAGATTGTGGTTAATCCAATTGAGCATGGCCGCCATGGTTGAGCTCTTACCCGATCCAGTCGCGCCACAGATCAAGAGAATACCATCTTTGGCTTTGGCCAAATGCAGTAGCGGATCTCCGTTCAATCCGAGGTCTTCGAATTCCGGCACCTTGCTCTTGATATGACGCATGACGATACTTACCAGTCCGCGTTGATGAAACCCGTTTACCCGAAATCGTCCTACATCTTCATGGGAATAGGCGTAATCCACCTGTCCGTCGCTCTCCCACTTTGGTAAAAATACCTTGGGACAGTGCTCCTCAATGAAGGCCTGCGCTTCGGGACTGGTGATCGGGTCCATGTCTACCGGTTTCAATTTACCAGACAAACGCACGTAACCCGGTTTGTTCGCCTTGATCACAATATCACTAGCGCCGCTGTCCACGGCCAGTTTCAGCAAATCGTTAATAATTTCCGTATGTGGTGTCATTGTATTAAGTGGTGGTAAAAAAGCGTTGCGGATTTTGTAAATGGCTCTGCTTTGTTCAGCAAGGCATCATTGCCCGCACCCGCTATGAAACATCATCCGCTCACCGGCACCCTGACGGCCATTGTGACGCCGTTCAATAAGCAGCAAGTCGCATTCCGTGACTTGAAGAAACTCGTTGAATACCAAATCAAGGGTGGAATTGATGGCCTTGTTGCGGTCGGCACGACCGGAGAGTCCCCAACTTTAAGTCATGAAGAACACATGGAAGTCGTGCGCGCGACGGTGGAGATGACCCGTGGTCGTGTACCGGTTCTGGCTGGCACGGGCTCCAATTCCACCAAAGAAGCGGTCGCCCTCACCAAGCTCGCGCATAACGCCGGGGTCGATGGCGTGCTCGTGGTGGCACCCTATTACAACAAGCCCAGTCAGGAGGGATTGTTTCTCCATTTGAGTGCCGTGGCCGAGGCAACGGATCGCCCCATTGTGCTTTACTCCATTCCGGGCCGCTGTGGCATTGAAATTGGAGTTGATGTGGTGACGCGTTTACGCGCCAAGTATTCTCATGTGCGTCATGTCAAAGAGGCCGGCGGGAGTGTGGATCGCGTTGATCAACTCAAACAGGCCATGGGCAAGGATATCACGGTGCTCAGCGGGGATGATTCCCTAACCTTGCCCTTTATGGCTGTCGGTGCCGAGGGCGTGATCAGCGTGGCATCAAATCTCTACGTCCGCGAAGTCTCACGTATGGTGAAGGCTGCACTGGATAATGATTTTGCTCGGGCAGGAAAACTACACCGCCAGTTATACCCAGTCTTCAAGGCCCTGTTCATCGAGCCCAATCCGGTTCCCATCAAAATCGCTCTGGCACGAGCTGGAATTATCAAATCCGAGGAAGTCAGATTGCCGCTTTCACCAGCCACGGCCGCCAATCGTAAAATTTTGCTTCAAGCTTTGGCGAATTTGCGCAAGTAACCCATTCCCCGATGTCATTTTCGATTACAATTGTTGGATCACGCGGTCGCATGGGCCAAACCATAGCAGGGCTGACCCATGAAATGGGTGTTTCCGTAGCTGCGACGCTGGATATGGGCGATGACTTGGTCGCTGGCTTATCCAAGGGTGATGTGATCATCGATTTCAGTTCTCATCTGGTCACTGCAGATGTGATCCATAATGCGGTTACGTTAAAAAAGCCCCTGATTATCGGCACCACCGGACATACCGCCGAATTGCGGGCCAAGTTATTGGTCAAAGCGGCTGCCGTGCCCTGTGTTTGGGCGGGTAATTATTCCGTGGGGGTTAACCTTTTGAATGCTTTGACGCAGCAAGCCGCCAAGGTGTTGTCCACCGACTACGATGCCGAGGTCATTGAAATGCATCATCGCTTCAAAAAGGATGCCCCGAGCGGCACGGCAACACGTTTGCTGGAAATTATTCTGCAGGCCCGAAAGTTAGGGGCCGATGCCCTGCGCCATGGCCGCGAAGGCATCACCGGTGAACGCACCTACACCGAAGTCGGGATTCATTCTTTACGTGGGGGCGATGTTGTCGGTGACCACACCGTGATGTTTGCCGCACCGGGTGAACGCATTGAGCTCACTCACAAAGCCAGTGATCGCGCCGTATTCGCCCGGGGAGCCTTGCGTGCAGCCGATTGGATAAGGAATCAAAAGTCCGGAGTTTACGACATGCAGGATGTTTTAGGGTTGGGCATAGCTTGATTATGATCACTTCGATTCAAGGCACACTTACTTCTGCTACGCCACTTCGCGCTATCATTGAACTCAATGGTTTTGGTTATGAAGTGAATATTCCGGTCACCACGGCGGAAAAATTACCCGCAACTGGCGAATCGGCCAAACTGCACACGCTCGTGGTTTATCGTGAGGATTCCCAGACCATGTATGGATTCGCCTCTACCGCGGAGAGGGATTTTTTTCGAATGATGATTGAACATGTCAGTGGCGTTGGCCCCAAAGTTGCCCTGACGATTATGAGCAAATTATCGCTGCCGGCTCTTGAAAGTGCCATTAGCGCGGGCGATATCGCCACGCTTTCAAAGTGCCCCGGTATAGGTAAAAAGACGGCCGAACGACTAGTGGTTGAACTGAAGAGCAAAGTAAGTGCCAACGGATCATTTCAAACTGGTGCAACCACTGCATCGGAAGGAAAGCACGCGACCGACAACAATCGGCACAGTGATGCGGTATTGGCTCTAACCGCTTTGGGCTACAAACCAGCCGATGCCGACAAGGCCGTGCGGAATGCTGCACTGGTCTTAGGTGTCGAAGCCACTACGGAAAAACTGATCAAGAAAGCGCTGAATTAGCGCTGGAATTGAAACGCAGTCATTTCAACCTGACCTTCAATCGGACGTTGGCTGCGGAAGGTGCGTTGACCACTGGCGACAGCTGGTCGAACTTGAAATGAAAATTTCTCATTCTGCGGCGAATCGAAGTTCATGCGGTCCATCCAATCAAAGCGTTCGGTCTGGCCGTTTACATAGAGTGAACGGGCGGTCTGATCGGACAGCAATATACTGATCAAAGTGGGCGTGAAAACGGGATGCAATTCGGTTGGTGTCCGATTGTATTCCGGTAGATCATAATTCACCAAAACCTCTTGGCTAATGCGTTCGACTGCCTGCGCTTTGGGTTCAGTCGCTCTGTTTTTCGCGATGGTGACATTTTCGACGGCCACTGGGTCACTGTTCATCAGCACCAAAGCAAACCCTGCTGCTGCAGCCAATCCGAGCCCGGTCGCCCACGGGGCGAAATGACTGCGAGAAACCTTGCGCTTCAGCGAGATTTTGGCTGGAGCAATTAACTTCCCTTGTTCACCGAAGACATCGGCCATTTGCGAACAGCCCTTTTGAATCCGACAATATTGTTGATAGAGTGCGCGACGTGCAGGGTCTTGCTGGATTTCTGCCTCCAAAATCGCTGCATCCTCCAGACTAATCTCGTTGTCGAGGTAGAGGTTTAATAATTCGGTGAACTTGTGGTTGGTCATTTTACTTGAAATCCTCGCCGAGTTTGGCCCGTAAACTCTCGCGTGCACGGGCAATTCGGCTTTTTACCGTCCCGATGGAGATATTAAGCACTGCGGCTATTTCTTCATAGGACAAATTCTTGATATTCCTCAGCACTAAAATTTCACGATGCTTTGCCCCGATCTTCTCCATGCCATCGGCAATGCGATCAACAAATTCCTGCGTTATGGTAATGTCATCGGGGGTCTCCAGCTGGGCCGGAATAACATCTGCCAGAGTCATATCCCCATCAGGACCGATCGGTTGATCGAAAGAAACGCTCTTATCACGCTTGCGCCTCCACCAATACCAATACCGATTGCGAGCCAGATTAGTGGCAATTTGGTAGAGCCAGGTGGAAAATGCGGAATCTCCCCGGAAATTGACCAGACCACGGTGCGCTCGGATAAAGGCATCCTGGGTCACTTCCTCGGCATCTTGCGTATTGCGCAGGAGCTGGTTGACCATCGAATAGATACGGGACCAATAGCGGGTCACCATTTCATCAAAGGCGCTCTGGTCGCCATTTTTGAAACGATCCACCAGCAATCGATCAAGAGCCACTTCCTGTGCTTTGGTTGACATACGTTCTGCTTGGCTCTGATCCGTGTATTTTTGAATAGTTCCCAATTTTTTTAAAGAAGTAGGTAGCATCGATACGGGTCGGAAACTTGCCGGTCAAATGAAACGCCTGCTTTACGAACAAGAAATTTCTTGCCATCGTTCCCTATACAAAACCTATTTCGCACCTCCATCAGGTGTTAATGGGTTGGTAGCTCAATGGTAGAGCAGTTGCCTTTTAAGCAATTGGTTCTGGGTTCGAATCCCAGCCGACCCACCACACTTGATACCCAAACAAAGCCCATTGTGGGCACCATTAACATGAAACGCCTCGTAATAATCGAAGATCAGACCGCAATCCGCGAGATGTTGGTGGAAATCCTCCGGCTGGATACGAATTACCAATTGGTCGGAGAAAGCGGCGACGGCCAGAGCGCCCTCACCCTCTGTTTGGACATTAAACCTGATGTTATCGTGCTTGATGCCAAGCTACCCGGTCTCAATGGCGTCGATTTACTTCGCCGACTGGTCCGGAAATTGACCACGGTGCGTGTCTTGGTCTTCTCTGGTCATGAAAATCCTGTTTTGGTCCGAGAAATGTTGGAAGCCGGCGCTCATGGTTTCGTAGAGAAAACAGCCGGCCTCTTTGAATTTAAAAAAGGCCTTGAGACCGTGGCCAACGGCGGCACCTATTTTGGCCCTGCAGTTGCTTCCCTCCTTCGCAATGTGGTGGCAAATCCAGCCGCCAGCAGTGCGGCGGATTTTCTCACGGATCGGGAGCGTGAGGTCCTGCAACTGGTTGCAGAAAGCCATAGCACCAAGGGAATTGCGATCAAACTGGGAATCAGCATAAAGACCGTGGACAACCATCGGACTAACCTCATGAGGAAGCTGAATTTGCACGACGTGGCCAGTTTGACCCGTTATGCCCTCGAAATAGGGCTGATTGAGCACAAGAAATCCACGTAAAAGCCTTGCCGCCATCAGGCGCTCTGGCATAGGTCTATCGGCCCTAGTACTCGTATTTCTATGAATATCGTCTCCCGGAAGCTTATTTTTCTCATCGCATGTGCCGCAGTTTTTTTGACCGGCTGCACTAAAAAACCCAAGCGACCAGACCCTGGTGCCACGATGGTGGGACAAGGTATGGGAGCAGATAGTTCTGTTTACCCACGGGACATATCGACCATCATGGACCCGATGTCCGGATTGGAAACACGTGGTGCCGGATTTGATATGAACGGTCAGATGCGCGGCGTATTAGAATCCGTGTATTTCGATTTTGACAGTTCCAATATCAAGACCACTGAGCGCGCTAAACTTGAGGCAGCAGCCAATTATCTGCGAGATAATCCCACCCAACGTTTGTTGATCGAGGGTCATTGTGACTGGCGTGGCACGGCGGAATATAACCTCGGTCTGGGCGATCGCCGCGCTGGCGCAGCCAAACAATACCTTGGCACTCTCGGCGTTTCTGCCGACCGTTTGGAAACACTTTCTAAAGGCAGTCTTGAAGCGGTGAAAAACGCCGACAAGGGAGCTGCTGCCAAAGATCGCCGCGTTGAACTCGTGGTGATCAAATAAAGAACCATTCTTTTTTGCTATGCGCAAAAGCTCCGGAGAAATCCGGAGCTTTTTTTATGTCCGGAATGTTGCCGGCACGATTTTAGTTGAAACCAAATGTCACAATTACGGATGCGCAGTGCGGCGCAATATTTCCTGAATGGTTGTGATCCCCTTGTGCATCACCGACAGGTCGAAACCCTCATTCGGTGCGTGCAAATTATCCTGGGGTAAAAAAAGTCCAAGCAGAATCGCGTCCAGATTAAGCTCGGATTTTAGATCGGCGATGAGCCCCACGCTTCCTCCCTCCCGCAGATACAGTGGAGCCTTGCCCCATACTTCTTTAACCACCTCGTGAGTTGCGCGAAATGCCCGAGCCAAGACTGGTGGTTGATCTTTGGGTGAATTACTACGATCGGGCGGGACCACCAGATAAGGCGTAGCTTCGTGTTGTGGGCTGAGCTTTAACTTTAATCCTGCTGGTACCCGTTGCTCGATCGCCTTGAAAATAATTTTCTTCATTTCCTCGGGCGTTTGATTTGGCACCAGGCGGCAACTTATTTTTACCCGGGCTTTGGTGGGAATCACCGTCTTGGTCCCCTCGCCCTGATATCCACCTCCGATGCCGTTGAATTCCAAGGTGGGTAAAAATCGGATCGCCTCAAAGGGCGTATAACCCGGTGGCACATGAAATTTGCTCACGCCGAGGAACTTGGCGAATTGTTCCTCGCTCAGACCAAGTAGACTCAATTGCTCACGTTCCCAAGGTTCGACTTCGATCACGGCATCATAAAAGCCGGGAATATTTACGCGGCCATCCGGCGTATGTAAAGAGGCACAAAGCTCAGCGAGACCCTGAATAGGATTCATGATCATGCCTCCATACATACCGGAATGAAGATCCGACCTAGCATTGCTCAGTTCGATTTCAAATGCAACCATACCACGCAGGCCAACGGTTATCACCATCTGCTCGGCACTGGGAATTCCGGTGTCCGATAGAAATACGAAATCCGCACCGGCTAGTTTGTCCTTATGTTGGCGCAAAAACGATTTGAAGTTCTGGCTGCCGATTTCCTCTTCTCCCTCAATCACAAATGTGATGCGCAAAGGCAGGTCGGGCTCAGCCTCCAAGAGTCGCCCAACGGCGGTGAGATGCGCCATGAGCGGTCCTTTGTTATCAGCCGTGCCCCGGCCATAAAGTCGTCCCTCTATCTCAGTCGCTTCAAATGGAGGGGTTGCCCAAAGCTCCAAAGGATCCGGGGGCTGCACATCGTAGTGACCGTAGATAATCACATGAGGCCAACTGGGATCGCCCTCACGCTTTGCCACCACGATGGGGTGTAATTCTGTCGGCACGTATTCAACAGAAAATCCGATATCGGTCAGGATTCCGCCGACACATTCGCGCGCCCCTTTCATCCCTTCGGCAAATGCGGGATCAGCAGATACGCTGGGGTGACTGATGTATTCCTTAAGCTTAGCAACTGGATCGAACATGCCGCCAGCCTGCGCGGTTGTCATAACCGCGCCAACTGGAAAACATTTTATTCGTAACGGCGGCGATTCTCCTGATAAGTCGCCACAAAATGCGGCACCGCTGCTCTCAAATCAGCGATCCGCTGAGCATTGGAAGGATGAGTGGACAACCAGGCTGGGACCTCACTTTTTCCGGAAGCAGCGCCCATCTTTTCGCATAAAGTAATGGCTGCATAGGGATTGTAGCCGGCTTGGGCCGCGTATTGCAGCCCCATTACATCGGCTTCACTTTCATCTTCATGGGAATGAGGAAGAATATAGCCGACGGCGGAAATGCCGCCGTATGCCAGCATGAATAAGTCGCGTTTCTGAATCCCATATTTTTCATTCATGGCCGTTGATCCTGCGGCGCCGACCAATCCGATTAAAGTAGCCTCAGTCATCCGCTTGCCCCCATGCCGTGCCACGACATGGCTGATTTCATGCCCTATGATGGCCGCAAGTTCATCATCTGTGGTGACAAGATTCATCAGACCCGAATAAACTCCGACTTTCCCACCAGGCAGGGCAAATGCGTTAAGTTCATCCGATTGAAAGACGACATACTCCCATTGCGCGCCGGGGAGTTGGTCGCCAACTGCGGTAGAAACGCGTCGACCGACCCTTTGAATCCGTGCATTTGCTTCCGGATCCAAACTTATGGTCTCCTTGGTTTTAACCGCCGTGAAGGCTTGCGCTCCGAGCCGCAACTCCTCGCCCACTGAGGTTATCACGGCATACTGGCGACCTGTGACGGGGTTTGTATAGCAGCCGACAAAGGCCAGTATTAGAACAAAGGTAACGATCACACTGGCGGTCTGCAAACACACAGGCGATTTCAGTTCATTGGGGTGAATAAGCTCACCGTTTATAACTTGCTGGTGAGTATCAGCTTTGTCGGGAAAAGACATGATTTTAAGGTTAATATCGTCCGGTATTGGCGATCAGTGTTTAAAATGGCGGATACCGGTAAACACCATGGCCATGCCCCGATCATCGGCAGCTTTAATGACTTCCTCATCGCGCAAAGAACCACCCGGTTGTATTGCACAAGTCGCCCCAGCATCTGCGGCAGCAACTAAGCCGTCGGCAAACGGAAACAAAGCTTCACTCGCGACCACCGATCCTTGCAAATCGAGTTTGGCTTCACCTGCTTTCCAAACTGCAATACGCGAACTGTCCACGCGGGCCATTTGCCCGGCCCCGACGCCAAGGGTCTGTTCGCCTCGGCAATAAACGATGGCGTTTGATTTTACGTGTTTGCAGATCTTCCAGGCAAACAACATTGAGGCCCATTCCTCGGTAGTCGGCTGACGCTTGGTCACGACTTTGTATTCGGCCTGATTACCCAATGTTTTATCGCGATCTTGCAATAACAGACCACCAATGACGGCTCGAGTTTCGAGCAATGAACCTGCCCCAATCCCTGCCTTGGCTATCATCAGTCGCAGATTTTTCTTTTTTCGTAATATATCCAGTGCCTCGTCGCCGAACCGAGGTGCTATGATTACTTCGGTGAAAATTTCGGCAATGGTCTTTGCTAGGTCTCCACCCAAGGTTTGGTTGACGATGATGATGCCTCCGAACGGGGCTTGCCGATCGGTGGCATAGGCCAGATCCCATGCCTCCTCCAAGGTGGCTGCACTCGCGACTCCACAGGGGTTGGTATGCTTTAAAATTGCGACTGTCGGGCGTTCGAAATCACCAATCAGGTAAGTCGCCGCGGTGATATCGAGAATGTTGTTATATGACAGTTCCTTGCCCTGGAGTTGCTCGAAATACTCGTGAAAAGTGCCATAAAGTGCCGCCTTTTGATGCGGGTTTTCACCGTAACGCAAGGTCTGGGCCTTTTTGTAGCTGGAGGATAACGTTTTTGGAAATCCACTCAATGCATCCATGTCCGGCTCAGACGCCTGGCCGGCCAAATATTGGGCAATCGCGGTATCGTAGCTCCCGGTGCGTTGAAATACTTTAAGGGCGAGTTTGCCCCGTAAAGCCGACATGGCCTTTTCGTCGCTCATTGCCGCCAGCACTGCATCATAGTCGGCAGGGTCACAAACCACCGACACACTGGCATGGTTCTTCGCGGCACTGCGCAACATCGATGGGCCGCCGATATCGATGTTCTCGATGGCTTGTTCAAAAGTTACATCGGGTTTCGCGACGGTTTCTTCAAAGGGATACAGATTGACGACCACGAGATCAATCAGGGCGATATCGTTATCCTGAGCTTGTTTCAGATGCTCCTCACTGTCCCGCCGACAGAGCAATCCTCCGTGGATTTTTGGATGCAGAGTTTTGACCCTACCCTCCATAATCTCAGGAAACCCGGTATGAGTGCCCACTTCAGTGACCGGCAATCCATGCGACATCAGCATTTTGGCGGTGCCACCAGTGGAAAGCAGGGTGTAACCGTATTTATTCACCAAGGCGGTAGCAAATGCTGCCAACCCGCTTTTATCACTAACCGAAAGAAGTGCTAGTTTTGCCATACCTCAAAGATTTGGGGCATGTCACAGTTCAGCGGCAAGTGTGAAACCATAAACATTGCACAGCAAACTTGCGCCGCGACAAATCCCGGCTCTCTTTATGTCTGTGTCCTGCTCCAATGAAGTTCCCGGGCTTATTGCCCGTTTAGACAAACTCTGCTATCACCATTGTGGTTGCAGTCTGCCCGTGGACAAGCCGCATGCCTTCGTCTATTTCATCACGATCAGCAATAGCTCTGATCGCACGATAACCTTGCTTGGTCGCAAGTGGGTGATCGAAAATAAAGACGGGAACCAGCTGGTGATTGAGGGGGATAAAATTGTCGGTGAAACGCCTCGGCTCGCCCCCGGTGAGCAATTTTCCTACAACAGCATGCATGTTTCCAGTGACGATTCCATTGCCCGAGGCAGCTTTCATGGGATGGATGAATTTGGGCACAAAGTGCACGTCATTTTACCTGCTTTTGAAATGCGCGTGCCTCGCAATGGAGAATAACGTTTCCGTCGGTCCTGTGTTCTGATCGTCTGGCATATAATGAAGCTAACTGACTTGAACCGCCATGGCGGGATCGGCGCCAATTCCACCCTGTTGCAGCTGGGGGATTTACGTATTCTGGTAGATTGCGGGATGAACCCGAAGCATGTGGGACGGCAAGCTACTCCGGAGCTGAATCAGTTGCGCGACAAACCGCTCGATTTGATCATTATCACGCATTGCCATCTGGATCATATTGGCAGCCTCCCCATTGCTATGCGGGAACACCCCGACACGCCTGTGATCATGTCGACCTCAAGTCACATGCTGATCGAGCGCATGTTGCGCAATTCCGCCAGTGTGATGAAACGTCAGAAGGAGGAAAACAACATTCCGGATTTGCCTCTTTTCACGCATGCAGAGGTCGAGCGATTGAAGGGTCGATTGACTGGCATTCCTTTCGGCCACGCCAAACATTTTCGAGGCAATCGTGATGAGGTTGAAGTTATCCTGCATCCAGCGGGACATGTGGCTGGAGCCGCCGGCATTGAAATACGTCACAAACACCGGCAAATCTTCATCACCGGTGACGTGCAGTTTGAAAATCAACGCACCCTACCCGGCGCCAAATTCCCCTCCGGTCATTTTGATACCCTGATCATGGAAACTACGCGTGGTGCCACCGACGGCTCCGAAATCAAACCGCGGGTTGAAGAACTGAACCGACTGATCGATAGCATCAATGATACGATTGGACGAGGGGGTTCATTCCTGATTCCGATCTTCGCTCTCGGTCGGATGCAGGAAATTCTCACCGTGATACATGATGCCCGTAAATTTGGCAAACTCGTGGATTGCCCCATCTTTGCCTCCGGCCTCGGCATGGATTTGGCGGATTATTTCGACGAAATTTCACGTAAGACGAAGCATATCCAATTCAACCGTGGCATCATCAAAGAGCTGCATGCCAACCCGCTACCCCGCAAACTCAAGGCCGGGGCCGACCCCATGCAAAACGCACTCTACATTGTGAGTTCGGGCATGCTGGTCGAACATACGCCGAGTTACATTTTGGCTTCCGGTTTGGTCGGCCACACCCGCAATACGATCGGTTTCGTCGGTTACTGCGATCCAGATACCCCGGGGGGCAAGTTGCTAGCGACCAAACATGGTGACTCTTTTCTCTTCGAAAAAGCACAGGTTAAAGCCAAGGTCAAATGCCGCATTGATCGCTTTGAACTCAGTGGCCATGCCGACCGTGAAGATCTTTTGGAATTTGCGATCCAAGCTGCACCCCGCAGTATCGTGCTGACGCATGGTGACCAACCGGCACGCGATTGGTTTGCTGCGCAATTCGGTAGGAAAATGCCCAAAACCAAAGTTCTCGATCCAGTGCCGGGTAAGGAATATCAAGTGTGAACTGAGTTGATTTTCTCACTGGAAAATCAACGAATTGAAATATTCATACTCCCAACCGACCTCTAAGTTCGGTGACGGAGACTTGGCTGCCGGCGACGTAAAAGATACGGTCCATGGCCAAATCAAATTCCTGTAATGGAAATGGTGATTTGGAAATATATTCCACCACTCCGCCATTGGCCAGGACCAAGGGCACCGCGGCAGCTATATCCCATACTTTGACGTTATGGTCCACCACCCCGTCAAACAAACCGATGCCCACGTAGGCGAGATGGATGGTGCTGGTGCCAAGTGCACGAATCTTGAAATTATTCACCAAAACTGCGGCGTGTGAAGCGAAGCGATCTTCGTATGGGCTATGAAAGCCGATCACGCTCTGCCGGTTCAGGGATTGGCTTTTTAGTTTCGTCTCATGATCGCCGTCGTAAACGCCGAATCCCGGCCCACCATGCATGAGTGAGCGTCGGCCCAAATCGTAAACGAACCCATAAACCGGTTCCCCATCAGATAAGAGGGACAGACTTATGGCACAATGCGGAATTCCCAAGGCATAGTTGTTGGTGCCATCAATCGGATCGAGTATCCAACAATAATGAGACGTCACTGCAATGGGCGGCCCGGCATGAACAAGTTCTTCACTGAAAAATTGGTCATGCGGAAATTTATTTTCCAGCTCGGCGAATATTTTTTCGGATATTTCGATATCCACCGCGGTCACCCTGGTGCCGTCAGCTTTCCACTGACTTTTAACTTGGCCGAACTCCTGGTGCAGTAATTTTGTTTGCGCCAGAACTGCCTCTCGACCGGCACTGATTCGATTTATTAATTCTGGATCGGTGATGGGTAATTTCACTCTCTCATGTTCCAGTCCTATGCCACCCTGTCAAAATATCCTCATACCTAATTCAAGGGCTTTATTAATTGATGACCGTGCTTTAGCACCCTGGTTTTGGCCTTGGCGTTTAGTTGGTCCATCACTTGGGCCAATTTGCGACGCTTGTCATCGGTTCGAGCAAAGAGTTTGAGTTGTGGTGGTCCATCCTCTATGCCGGAAAAACGCACACTAACCAAGCGCAGTGGTCGATGTTTTCGCCAAGCAGCTTTTAAGAGCGGTGAAACCAAGGGATAAAAAGGTGCCTCAATATCGGAGGCATCCGGCAAACTACGTCCATGCGATTCTTCCGTAAAATCAGGATACCTGACTCTAAGCGTCAAGGTTCGCGCTCTCTTACCATCATCACGAATCTTGGCCATAAGTGAATCGATCATACGTTTCAAAACGCGCTCAATTTCCACGGACTCCGTAACATCCGACCCAAAGGTCTCTTGATGTGAGTAACTTTTGGCATCTTCATGATCGGTGTGGACTTCCCCGTCATCTTCGCCGCGTGCAGTCGCTACCATGCTACGCCAACCACGGCCAAAGATTGCGTGGAGTTCACTCTCATTTCGAATTAGGATATCACCTATGGTTTTGATTCCTTTCTTTTGCAGTGATTCCACCGATTTTTCACCAACGCCGGGAATTTTGCCGACTGGCAATGGATCAAGAAATGCCTGCTCCGTGCCTGGATTTACCACCACAAATCCACGTGGCTTTCTGAGCTTTGAAGCTATCTGGGAAACTAGTTTGTTGCTCGCGATACCGATCGAGATCGGAATTTGTAATTCGGCCCAAACGCGCTCCTGCAAACTGCGCATCCGAGAAACAATTTCCCCGGTGGTTTTGAAACCACAGGGTCCAAGATCCAGATAGCCTTCATCCACGGAATTGCGCTGCACCAGAGGAGTAACGGTTTCACACAAATCGAACATCGCCTGTGATGTTTTACCATAAAGACCCGAAGTGTGCTCCAGCATTATCAAGTCAGGACATATCTTGAGTGCTCGTTGTGTAGGCATAGGGGTGTAAACCCCACAGGCGCGAGCCTCGTAACTCGCAGATGATATTATTCCCCGTTCTCGTCCCCCGACCGCACACTTGCTGCCTCGCAGTTTAGGTCGCAAGGCTAACTCGCACGAAACAAAGAATGCGTCGGCGTCGAGGTGTACAATGGTCGGCAGAGTTGGCACTCTTCGGGTTTAGCACTATTGCGGTAGGAAACAACCCATGGATAGTGAGCTAATCCAAATGTTTTCTTAATATAGATTGCACTAACGAATACTTGCTGTGATCGGCAAACATTCAGCCGAATTATCAGTTTAATGAATTCAATGCCAATTTCAGGTCATTACCGGCATGATGCTCGATCAAATCTACCAGGGCTGCTGGATCGATCGTGGCCGAGACCACTACAAGCTCATCATCATTCGTCACCGTAAGACAGATTCGGTCGGGGGTTTCTGAATCTGCAGGGACGTAGATCAATACCGTATCAGAGGCACCGATGAACCCGATAATTCTGGTCCAACCATTATCATCCATTGCACGGTCGGTATCGGAAACCTAGATATTGGTAGGTAAATGGGATAGCCCGGAACGAACTTCATAGACGCCAACGCTGGCATGACGGACCGCTGACAATACCATTTTTATTTCGTCCAGCTCCTCATGCTGAATAAGCCGCAAAAAGCCACGAACACTGGCTAACGTGGCGCAACCAATGTTGAGTTGGACCCTAGTTTCCCAATCAGACTGATCATCTTTCATCACGTGGCGACGCAGTATTTCCGCATCGTGATCCAAGTGGATGAAACTATAAGCGGCGGAGCCGAGCACCAGCACCGGAGTGAGCACTGCCGCGAGCACCACCCAAGGCCAGATTCGTCGACGTTTGATGATGGGAGGAGTCGTTGAATTCATGACCGTGGATGGATTGAACCATTGACTGTATTAGGCACCCGCTTCGGCCTTGGTGGAGATCTTGAGGCGGCGGAGTTCCTTGATGTCGAGTCTTTCGCCCAGATCAGCAATCTGTTCGGCGCGGATGTGGCCGACGATATTGACGATTATGGCTTCACCATTTTTTTCCATCACGGTGACCACTACCCCGGAGATGGCATCTTCACTCGCAGTTTTAATGTAAACCGCGACATCATCACCTTTGTGACCTTTTTTGTCTTTTCCTTCGCGGACGGTGACAATTTTCTCCCAGCCTTTGGTTTCCAGATCAGCTCGAATGGCCGTGATTCGTCCTACGGTGTCCTTACGATTGGTGTCATCCATACCTACAACATTAACGCGGACCAGTTTGATATTTATTAAAAGTTCTGCGGCTTCAGGTTCGTGAATGGCGGCGA
>DFDG01000152.1:18547-18809 GCA_002367815.1 Opitutaceae bacterium UBA3033
TGGCGGCGAATTTCAGCAAGCCCGACTTGATATTAACTTCAACATATTCGCAGCCATCGGCGGCGGTGAATTTTCCTAGGTCAACATAACCCGCATCTTCGGTTACATTGGCGAAAGCGGTAGTAGCCAAGGTCAAACCAGCGACCATCAGGCAGGTGCGAAAGGAATAGTTTTTCATGATTCGTGTGTTTAAGGATTATTTGGTCGGGGTGACCTATGTTGCTCCCATAACACCAGAAGTATCCTGGAAGTTGCAGAAAGG
>DFDG01000061.1:0-872 GCA_002367815.1 Opitutaceae bacterium UBA3033
CGCCGATCTCGGAGCCCATCTTCACCTTGGCCTGCTCCTCATAGTCGTTGACCTTCACCTCGGCTTGATCGAAAGCCGCAATGGAACGGTTGTAGTAGAAGGCGTGGATTTCATCAGCAGTCGGCGCAGCCACGGGCACCGCCGCCTCGCCCTCGGCCGGGGCCACGGATGCTGCCATCGGCGGCGCGGGCACATCGGCGGGATCAGCCATACTGGCGGCCCGGAGGGTGGCGCCCTGTTCCAACCGATAGAGGATCTCGTCCTTGTTGCCCTTGCTGGAATCCGCCTGCCGGTCGATTTGCACCACGGCGGCGGCCAGACTGCCGCTGCGGGTGGCTTGGGTGAATTGCTGGGTCTGCTGTTCGTAGGTCTGGCAGCCGGCCATGACAAGGAGCAGCGCCAAGGCACCGCCCGTCCGACCAAACAAAGCCAGTCGGTGTAAGGGGAGATTTGTTGTGTAGTTCATGCTGGAAACTGAAGGGTCGTAGTAGGTTATTCTTGGGTGTCGTCCTCGACATCCTCAAGCAGCCGCACCACCGCACCTTTATCGATGCCGGTATCCTCGAGCACCTGGGCCTGCGAATTCTGCGGGCTGACCCGTGTGACCTTAACCGTGCCGACAAAGACTTCCTCGCGGGTGACATCACCGGTGTCGGGGTCCACCAAATCTTCGCCCAGAATCATCACTTCCCAGACTTGGCCAACCTCGATGCCGGACTCGTCATTGCGGTTGATGGTGACCACCGAACCACGCTTGGCTAGAACACGGGCCGGGGATACGACATCGGCCACACGCATGGCGACTTTTTTGGCCATCTCGCCCACGGCCTGGATCATGAGATCGTCGGAACCCTCACCCACGCGTTCAGTGG
>DFDG01000061.1:1034-8143 GCA_002367815.1 Opitutaceae bacterium UBA3033
CGCGTTCAGTGGTGTTGGCGGAGCGACTCTCGGAATCCCGCTTGCTCACACGGAAGTTGGCACTCGCCACGGCTCGTTGGGTGGAAACCTCCGTGACCTTGGCCACGGCGGACAGCTCGATCGTGCGGGCCCGAATTGTTTTGCCGAGGGACGCAAGTTTGCGCTCCTCCATGCGGTCATTAAATGAATCAACCCGGATAGTGAGGATGTAATCCGCCTGGTTGAAGTTGAAGGCTCCCCCCGCGGCTCCCGCCTCGGTGGCCAGCGCATCGGCATCCGAACGCTCCAGAATCTGGAAACGTCGGGTGTTGAGGATGCGGTCGTAAACCTGTGAATCGAGCGCCTGCAGCACACTGTCCAGGGAAAGGTCCACGCCCTGTTTTTTCATGCGGGTGGCAAGCGCGTCCGTCGCGGCTATTTTGGTGATGGCGAGTGATTTTTTTTCCTGGGCGCGCGTGGCGGGAGCCATCACGCACAGCAGGGTGGCAAGCAAGAGGAGATATCGTCCGAACTTCATGGCTTAAATATTGATTAGGTTGAATGAATCCCGGCTCAGTTGCCGAAGAGGGAATGATTGGTGAACGTGATGCCTTCGTCGGTGTCGACATTCACCTTGAAGCCGCTGTTCTCGAGCATCTTGGCCTCGCCTTCCAGTTTTTTGACCTCGGCATCGGTCAGCTTGGCTCCGTTTTTCAGGCCGTTGATGAAGGCGGTGGCATCTTTCCAGCGCGCGTAAGCCTCGTCGGTCATCTCCAAGGCCACGTTCATCTTGTGTCCGGCCCGGAAATTGACGGTGCGCTCCCAGAGTTTGAACCCTTCGCGCACGACGCGCAATTTGTGCAGGCCGGGAGCGGTGTTGATCACCCCGGGGGCAGTGCCCACCGCGATACCATCGACCTCAACCGTGACCGTCAGGGCGGATACCTTGAACTTGCTTTGCGAGATGCTCACCGTGTTATCAGCATCAATCCGCACATCCGGGATATAGAGATCGGCCAGTTCGGTTGTCAGTGTAATCGCCACATCCGAAGCCAGGGCGGTCGGGCCCTTGATGCGACCCAGGTCAATCTGGCGCTTGAGACTCGCGGCCACTTTTTGGGCGGCCTCGTCGAGCAGACCATTGATGACACTGGAGTGTTCGTCGCTCGTAGTGTCGGTCTGCTGGTAGACCTTGCTCACCCGCACTGTATCGGCGGCCAGACTGGCCCCGGTCACCCCGTCGAGAATCTTGTAGGTCACACGCACGGTGCGTTCATCGTTGGTGGACTTCACCCCGTAGGCGTCGATCTTGCGCCTGTTGGAATCAAACCCGGTCAGCGTGACCTGCAGCAGATAGTTTGCCCCCAGGGTTTGGGCGAGACGCACCGCTGAGGTGCCCTCGGCAAATTGCTGATCCAGGGCGGTGGCCTTGGCCCCCGGCGCCATGCTACTGACGGCATCAAGCGCTGTTTCTCCGCTGATGACTTGTACATTGAGGTTGGTCACACTGCCGGTGATATAATCCTCCAGCGCACCGAGGTCATTGTCCCCGGATTTATCGGCACGGTTGGCCACAAATATGGCCACAGTATAGGCATCCTCAGCGGTTGCCTGATCGGATGATGCCGTCAATTGGAGCGGGGCAAGACCGACTCCCAGTAACAGCATCGCGAATAGACTCTTCAATTTGTCAGTCATAAATAGATCGGGTTGAATTTCCTCTGGTCGCCATGCTCAGCGGGCCTAACCAATAAAAGCAGTGATAGTTGGGGGTGAAAAATTAGCTTCAATACATCACTATCTTAGCAGGTATAATTTTGGCCAACACGACAGATCTTGTCAATTGCCTCTTTTGCGCCAGCTCGCCTTGGTAAGCCTTGTTTATCGCCACATCGTATCCGAATTCCAAATCCGGATAGATCGACATGACCGCAGCCAGTGCCTGCTGCAATCCCGCCTCGTTACCGTGCGTGACGTGCAGGTAAACGGCATAGTCATCGAGATTGTTGAATGACATGGAAGAGCTATCCTTGACGAATTTCTGCCCGCCCAATGCAGCCAAAGCACCGGTCTCCTTGCCTTTCTTTTTCATGAACCCCGAGGCCAACCCGCCGAACGGCACCTTGGATCCCAAAGCCTTGCCCGCGGCTTCACCGGCTTTTTCCCCGGCCATCGCCCCAAGTTTCACGTTGAGTGTCTTGGTGGCCCATTCGGTCAATTCACCGTCTTTGTTGTGGGGCAGTAAATATTTGCCCTTCGCATTATCCTGTGGAGTCGGGGCCTTGAGCGTGACGGTGTATCTTTGAAATTTTTCCATCACTTGCATCGCTTTGCCCATAACGATTTGGGCTTTGACTATATCTGCCATGACTTCGGCATGGATCAGATTAGGAGCAGCGACTAAAACAAGCAGGGTAAACAAACGCGCTAATGTTTACATAATAAGTGAACTGATTGAGGTGAGAAAATTGACCCTCAAAACTGAAAACAGAGCCAGCCTGAGATCAATCTCAAAGTCCTGTAGCTGAGTCCCACGCCAATGGCGAAGGTTGACTCAGCTACCCAACTCGCATCCAATAGTTTTCAATCGCTGCTGCAGAAGCTCCATTTCAACCCTCAACCACGGACCCATTATGATCACCCCTGTCTTCATTGCCCCCTACCTGCCCGTGGCGGTTGTCTTACGCGCGTAATCTGCGTGCCATTTTTAAAATGTTGAGACCGCCGGTGGGCGGTTTTTTTGTATCCGCCGATCACTCGGGGGGACTCGCGCATTACCCCGTTGAAACCCAGCGCTTGCCACTCACCTTCTCTTTATACCTTTTGATTCCACACCCGACATGACTCTCGAATCCCTCGGCTGGGATGAAGCGTTCGCCGCTGATTTCCAGTCCTATTCCAATTCAGGTTTTCTACCCGCCCGTGTGATACGGGCCCATCGACACGCTTGCGATGTTTTCACTTCCAGCGGCCTGTTACCCGCGGCCTGCACCGGAAAGATGCTGCACGATGCCAAAACCCACGCCGAACTACCGGTCGTGGGTGATTGGGTGGTCGCCCGCAAGCGACCAACCGAAGCGCGGATGGATATCCACGCCGTATTGCCCCGTCGCACAAAATTCTCCCGTCGCGCCGCGGGTGAACGCGACAAGGAGCAAGTCCTCGCGGCCAATGTTGATACCGTGTTTCTCGTTTCTTCACTGGACGACAACTACAACCTGCGCCGAATCGAACGCTACCTAATGCTGGCCAGAGAAAGCGGGGCCGAACCGATCGTCGTGCTCAACAAGGCCGACCTGCATAAGGCCCCGGCGGTGGCACAGGCGGAAGTGGCTGCCGTGGCGCTCGGGGTCACGGTGGTGGTATTGAGTGCCCTCGAAAATAACGGCCTCGAGGCTCTCGAGCCATGGCTGCAACCGGGCCGCACGGTCGCGTTGCTTGGATCATCCGGCGTCGGTAAATCCACCCTCATTAATTGTCTGCTGGGGGAAGAGGTTCAGGACACCGGTGATATCAGCATCGTGAATCACAAGGGTCGTCACACCACCACGCACCGGGAATTGTTCGTCACCCCTTCGGGTGCACTGGTGATCGACACTCCCGGCATGCGCGAAGTGCAGTTCTGGCAATCCGAGACCGCATCTGTGGACGATACCTTTACCGACATCAGTCAACTCGCGCAGCAATGTCGTTTTCATGATTGCCGGCACAATGGCGAACCGGGCTGTGCGGTTTTGGCCGCCCTTAATTCGGGCGAACTGGATGACGCCCGATGGGGAAGTTTTCAGAAACTGCAACTCGAGCAGGCCTACGCCGCCCGCAAAGCAGAGGCCAGCCTAGAAAGCGTGGCGCGCAGTTCTTGGAAAAAACTCACCCAGCAAGCCAAGAAATACACGAAATAGAAATGCGAAAAATAATCCATTTTCTCATCCATTCCGTCCGGTCATGATTGACGAATTGTCTATCCATTCCAAAGCTGCCCCCATGTTCACAATCATCGGCGGCGACGGCAAAGAATATGGTCCGGTATCTGCAGAACAGATGCGTTCATGGGTGGGAGACGGACGAGCCAACCTCGATTCCAAAGCGAAAAAAACCGGGGACGAGCAGTGGCGCCGGTTGGGTGATTTCCCCGAATTTAATCCATCGGGCACCACTCAACCTCCGGCCGAACACCCCGCGCCTGCGGCCACCCCGATCAATAATTCCAGGCAAGTCATTGTCGACCCCAAGGCCTATGCGGATGACTTGATCGCGCGGGCCGGCCAACTCGACATTTCCGGCTGCCTCGAACGCAGCTGGGAACTGCTCAAAGCCAACTTCTGGCCCATCGTCGGTGCCACCACCGGCATGCTGGTTATCATGATATTGGCCGGTCTCGTGCCGGTGCTCGGGCTCTTCGTAGGCTTTTTGTTCACGGGCATTTTTCTTGCGGGCATGTATGCATTTTACCTGAAAAAAATCCGCGGCCAACCGGCCGAATTTGGTGATATTTTTGATGGCTTTAAAATCGCCTTTGTGCCGTTGCTGCTCGCGACCTTGGTGACTCAGTTGCTGACCACCGCCGGTCTGCTGCTGCTCATTCTACCCGGCATCTACCTGGCCGTCGCTTACAATTTCGCGTTCATGCTGATCATTGACCAACGGCTGGAATTCTGGGCCGCCATGGAAGTCAGCCGACGCGTCATCACCGCCCAATGGTGGCGCATGTTTGGCCTGCTGATTTTGGGCAGCATCATCGCCCTGCTCGGTGTGGTGGGCTTGTTCATCGGTATCCTGGTCACGATACCGATCTACTACGGTGCCTTGGTCTACGCCTACGAAGACCTGTGCAATCCGCCCAAGTTGTGAGTGTTACCTGGAAACGCCGGGACGCTTGAGCAATGCGTCAAGCGAGAGTTTGCCGGGCCCGGAAACAAAAATGATCACGCACGCCAACAGGAAGAGAAACGGAGTGGCCGAGAGAAACTTGTCCGGATCGCTGAAGATGGCCTGCAGTGCTTCTTTGTCCGCCGTCGCATAGGCGATCATCATGACAAACATCAGCGGCACCGAAACCACCCGCGAAGCCAGGCCGACGATCAGCAACAAACCGCCCAGGCACTCGGTCCCGGCTGCCATGATGGCATTCAGCTTCGGCAGGGGAATGTTCAAGCTCTCGAAAAAACCTGCGGTGCGATCGAGGTTGGTAAGCTTGCCCCAGCCCGCTTGAAAAAATCCCCAACCCCAGAACAGGCGAATGGCAAGGAGGACGAAACACTGCAGCAAATTGCCGACGGAGGTCAGCATGGATTCCAGTTTATTGAAGGAGGCTTTGATATTCATTGGTATATTGGGTTGGGGTTGAAAATTATTTTCTCGGGCAAAACCAGCCGAGTTGCATCCAGTTGGCAAACCATGCTTGCACCTGCGCCGCTTTTGCCCGAGGTCCGGCCGACGCGACCGCTTGCGGCAGCGTCTTTCCTTCCCGCAGCGCCTGCAGCATGCGATAGGAAGCGAGCTCCAGGTTTTTATAATAAATGATTCCTTCGTGCCGGTGCACTGCGAGGTAGGTCTGCTTCGGCTTGGGCCGTCGAACCGTCTTGGCCACACGTTTAACTGAAGCCGCCTCCTCCACCGCATTACTCGCAACGGTGCGGGTCGCGCTTTTCTTTAAAGCAATTTTGTAGTCGTCCACCGGGTATTGCAGACTGAGCAATCGCAACTGGGGCTGAACATCCATCTTCAAGCGCGAAGGCGGCATGTCCGCCAGATCGTCCGGCGTCATGGGGGCACGAGCCGCTCCATCATAACATTCAATTTGCGCCCACTCAAACGCCGCCATGTCCGCGGCCAAAGCTGTATGGGGCGCAGTCAGTTTTGCATTCGAACGGATAAATTTTTCCAACCGCGACGGCAGATCACGCAACGTGAACGAACGCGAAGGCATCTTCACCAGATAAGCTTCCATCAAGCGCATGAATTTGCGCTGGCCCAGCACGGCCCTCACTCCGGGCAAATCCTCATAGAGGGAATCCAACGTGCGAAACCAATACATGCGGTTGTAGATCTCAATACGCTCGAGCCCGGAGAGGCGGTCGTTTTGTTTGGAAAAAGTCTCCACCACTTCCTTGGTCAGCCGCCCATCGCTCCATCGCCGCTTGGTGCGATTGCCTGGGCCCAACGGCCGCGTGACCACTTGCATCATGACGCGTTGAAACTCCCGCAAGTTTGCCGTGGAGCGAATGTGTTCAGGCGCGCGCAGTGGAGGCATGGACGTGACCGGCTTTTTTGGCCCCTTCGATAAATTCATTGGCCTTCAATGCCTCGTTATGGACCTCGTCGAACGAAGGAATTTTATCATCCCATTCGAGCAGAGTGGCCGTGACCCCACAGAGCTTGGTGGCGTGGGCGTATAGTTTCCAAACCGGATCGAGCACGGGGTGATCGTGCGTATCGAGCAGGTATTTCTCAAACTTGGTGTGACCGGCGATATGCATCTGGGCGACCCGTTGATGGGGCACATGGTCGAGATAATCATAGGGATTGTATCCGTGATTCTTCGACGAAACATAAATATTGTTCACATCCAGCAGAATGCCGCAGTCAGCGAGTTCGACCACTTCGGTGAGGAATTGCCACTCGGTCATTTCGGAAGCATGAAACTCGGCATACGAGCTGACGTTTTCGACCGCGATCGGGATTTCAAGGTAGTCGCGGACTTTGCGAATATTCGCCGCTGTCTTCCTCGCGGATGCCATCGTGTAGGGCATCGGCAGTAAATCGTGCGTGTAGCTGCCATCCACACTCCCCCAGCAAAGGTGGTCGGTCAGCCAAGGTGTCTTGGTGCGTTTGGTCAGGACCTTGAGGCGCCGAAGGTGATCCATATTAGGGCCGTCGGCCGAACCAAAATACAACGCGACGCCGTGCTGCACGACGCGGTATTGGGCGAGAATCTCATCGAGCACCTCGAGCGGGCGACCACCGTCAACCATGAAGTTCTCCGAGATGATCTCAAACCAGTCCACCGTGGGCTGGCGGCTCAGGATATGTTGGTAGTGCGGAATACGCAGACCAATCCCGATGCCATAATCAGTAAAGCCGTTGAATTTATTGGCGGGCACTTTCCAAAGGTCCAGGGTGAAAAAAAG
>DFDG01000061.1:8331-26513 GCA_002367815.1 Opitutaceae bacterium UBA3033
CGTCCAGGGTGAAAAAAAGGGGCCAGATTCAAAGCGAATCCGGCCCGGTGAAATCGAAATGATCCGCGGATTATCCGGGGGTCATGTATTCAATGGCGGACCGCTTACTTACCGCTGCAGCCGTCCTTCCCACTGCAAGAAGCTTTGTCCATGGCCTCCGCTTTACAGCCGCCCTTGCCCTTGCAGTCATTATGGCCCTTGCACTCGTTGGTCGCGGTCTTGCAGTTGCCTTTGCCTTTGCAGTCATTCTTGCCCTTACAGGAATCTTTGGCGTCCATGCCCTTGCAACCGTCTTTTCCTTTACAGGAATCTTTGGCTTTGGCGGCAGGTTTATCTGTAGCAGCTCCGGCGTCTTGGGCAAAACCATTGGAAGCGAGCGAGCCGGCATAAAGTCCAGCGATTGCAGCAGCCATGATGATCAAACGTGTCTTCTTAGTCATATATATATATATTATTGGGTTAACGGCTCCACGGCTAATGACATCGGTCACTGACCATGGCCACATACTTGGGAGCACCATCCTGTGGACATATTCCCGAATGACCAAATAATAACCGCCAAGTTCGCGGCGTTATAAGTAAAAAAATATGGTAGGATCGCAACGGTTCCGTCAGATAAACCTATCAGTCATTGACTTAGATCCGCCTACGAATTGAGTCAAGTTAGCCAGAAAGTGTTTCACCAAGGCCTCATCCTGATCGCGTCGCCCACCGGCTGTATGCGGGGTAACGTAACAGTTCTTCGTGGTCCAAAGCGGATGATCGGGAGCCAGTGGTTCAGGATCAAAGACATCAAGGTAAGCGGCGGCGAGCCGGCCTGATGCCAACGATTCAATCAAGGCGCGGTCATCCACTGTGTTGCCCCGGCCCACATTATAGAACTTGGCCCCGGGTTTGCAGCAGGCCAATCGGCGGGAGTTAACGTAGCCCTTGGTGGATGCATTGTCGGGCAGGATATTCACGACATGGTCGGCCTCGGCTAAAATACTGCTGAGCCGTTCCTCGGGGATGATGGTCACGCCCACTTCACTCCGCGTTTGGCGGCGCACGGCATAAATCCTCATCCCGAAAGGCGCGAACAACTCCCTCAGGCGTCGCCCGATGGCACCGTAACCGAGCATAAGGACGGTCTGCCCGGTCAGTAAGGTCGCGTGATATCGGCGCTCCTCATAATGCCAGGAATGATCAACCAGCTGGTCCCGGTGCGAAGGCAACAGATTGCGGCCCAACGCCAACATCATCGCCAGCACATGCTGCGCGCAGGGATCGGCAAACACTGCGGAGGCATTCGAAAAAATCGTGCCCCGGTCCTGCATGGTTTCCCTGAAATCCGGCGTGTCAAACCGGCCGTAACCGCCAGAGTTGACCTCGATCCAACGGACTCGTTTCGCCGCTAAACAATCGCCAACCGCAGGTTGTCCAAAAAGCACATCGGCATGAGCAGTCGCCGGGTCCGTTTTACCTGCCTGCAATACATTGTTCGAACGATTAACCCCCCAGATAAGATGGTGCGCCCGGGTGCCATCCTCCAGCAACCGGGTGGCTGCGTCGGAAAATCTTCCGTTACACCAGATGGTAAGACTCATTGCTTACTCGCTCTCACTGAAAGTGCACAGCGCGTGAACATTAAAGCCGGCCTCACGCAGCAGTTTCGATCCGCCCAGTTCCGGCAAATCAATCACCGCGGCCACGCCTGCCACCACGCCACCGATGACGGAAAAAAGTTTCGCGGCGGCCAACAGGGTGCCGCCGGTGGCGATCAGGTCATCGACGATCAATACCCGCTGGCCCGCGCGACACGCATCGGTGTGAATCTCGACGGCCGCGGTGCCGTATTCCAAAGCATATTCCTGTGAGATCGTTTTGTAGGGCAGCTTGCCCTTCTTGCGCACCGGCACGAATGGCTTGTGCATCTGATAGGCCAACGCACCACCCAAAATAAATCCGCGGGCATCCACCGCCGCGATGATATCGACCCCCAGTCGGGTGCAATCGAGCGAAAAGGCCTCCACCATCACGCGGATTGTCTCTGGGTCATTGAACAGCGTGGTCACGTCACGAAAGTTGACTTCCGGTTTGGGCCAGTCTCGCACCGTGCGAACGCGGGCCTTTAAATAGTCGGCAAGTTCTTCAGGATTCATGCGCAATTGCATGACGCCGCGCGAGTGGGATACGTGCAAGCAAATCCTCCGACGAAGATCGCCCGGGTTCAGTCTGCCTTCGCCTGCTTTAACGTAATTTCATGCGGCTTGACGGCATTCAGTGGCGTGACCACGTGGGCTTCCATCGAGAAATATCGCAAGCGACCTTCCACCTGAATCCGGGCCTCGATCACGTAACGACGACTGGCCGTGATGCCCCCGAATGGATAAGGTAAGACAAACGCAATCGGGGAACCACCGGGGTTTGATCGGCTGCGCTCGGCCAACACCACTGCCGGGGCTCCTTCGCTCGTCACATCCAGCAGTCTCACCGTCAACATTGCCGCGCGGGGCAACACCACCGGATCATCAAATCTTACGGTGCCCATCAACATCGGACGGATATCCCTCGCTTGGCCCGGGTCGGAAAAACAACCGGCGGAAAACAACGCGACCGCACACAATATAAAAAATAAGGTGATGTTTTTCATATCATATCCTCCGTGAAAATGGCCATCGCTCTTAACTCTTCCACCCGATCGTTGATCGCAGTCAACAATTCTATATGTTCGCGGGCCTCCATTTCGTTGTTGCGCACCAAACCCGAGCCAAAAGGCGCCTGATCCCCCGCCCGGTCATGCCATCGGTTCCAGGCGTAGCCCACCACGGCCGGATGAGCCACCGCCCGCGCCAACCCGAGCCGTCCCTTGCGCAACATTCTTTCCAAAGTAGTCGGTCCCAACAATCGCCGCACCGGCGCCTCAGCTTGAAAGGATTTCTCCGCCCAACTGAAATCGCCGATAAAAACCGGGGCCACCGATTGATCCGTCAACTCCGTGTGATCCACGAAACAGGCATCGGCCAACGCCGCACAGGCCTCCCGTAAGGCCGGCTGCACCGGTCCGCCCCAACGACAACCAAACACGAGATGGTTGGGATCCTGTTGGCGAATCGCCGCCACGGTGGTGGAAAAATATTTCTGCGCAAATTCCCGGACCCAACGATCGTCGTCCCGTTGATAACCCATGGTGGCAATCCCTTGATCCTGCTTGGTCATCGCCCGCAGCACCTCCTTGTTGGCCAGGGTGACTTTCCAATCATTCGCCATCTTCGCAAGGTTCCCGCCGTGCAGGGCCAGCCCAAATTCCCATGCGGCATGATAGGCCGCCAAACCCGGCTCAAGGCTCAGGCAAACTTGCAACAAACCCGGCCGGTTCGGGGCCGATCGGGTTGGCCAACCCGGGCAATCGTCTGTCAACCAACCAAGCAGGTGTTGGTTTTCCATCAGCGGACCGCATATTTCGGCCGCGTGGGCCGCTGCCAGCAATGGCCATTTGGCAGCAAACACGTCGGGCAGACGCACCCCGGCCAGATTTATCGGGGTGCCCGCACCGCAAAAATCCACGCTGCGAAAAAACGCCAGTCCTTCATCCAAATACAACCGCTCACTGCCACAACCCAGTGTGTTAAAGCCCCAACTCCGCAGCCGCGCCCCGGGGTCGTGGGTCACCTTATCATCCGCCGCCACCCCATGCACCGCTTTGGAAAAAAACGGGCGGTCCTCCGGGTCGATCAACCACCACTGGCCACTATGGGTGCAACCGATGCGGAAAAATCCGGGAGTCCCTCGCAGGCTCTCGCGTTTAAAATCAGGCAGGGTATCGCCGGAAATTGCCATGGACCGCGAGAGTGGAGCGACCCGTTGAAAATGCAAAGCACGATTGCCGACACTCATGCAATCATCTTGTCTGTCCGCTATGACCCCTGCGCGCTTCGACGAAATAACCGACCGTTTCAGGGCTTTGCGCGTCGGTATCGTTGGCGACTTTTCGCTCGATCGCTACTTCGACATTGATCCGGCGAGAGAGGAAATCTCCCTCGAAACCAAGTTGCCGGTGCACAACGTCACCCGCGTGCGCTGCCAGCCGGGCGCAGCCGGAAACATCACCGCAAATCTTGCCGCCCTTGGCGCCAACACGCTCTGGCCCGTCGGTTATTGTGGCGATGATGGCGAAGGTTTCGATTTGCGCCGGACCCTCGGCCGCGTACCCGGGGTGCGGCTCGATCATTTTCAGCAAACCCCCGAGCGTCAGACGTTCACTTATTCCAAACCCCTTCTCCATCGGCGCGATCAGGCCCCCGAGGAACTCTCCCGTCTCGACATAAAAAATTGGACGCCGACCCCGGTAGCAGTGGAGGCGCAACTTGTCGCCAGTCTTCGCACCTTGGCTCCCCAACTCGATGCGCTGGTCGTCATGGATCAAGCCGGGGTGCGCGATATGGGAGCGATCACTTCCGGCGTGCTCGCGGCTATCGCCAACTTGCAAAGCGCATACCCCAACCTGGTTATTTTGGCCGACAGCCGCCATGGTTTGAAAAATTTTCCTCCCCTCATCTACAAGATGAACGCGGCGGAGTTTTCTCACCTCATCGGAGTTTCTCCGCAGGATTGTCACATGGTCGCGGATATCTCCCGGCATGCGGATGAGTTGGCCCGACAAAGCAAACGTCCGGTATTTATTACGATGGCCGAAAGGGGAATCATTGGAGCCGCGCCGAATGAATCAGCCATTCATGTTCCTGCGCTGGCGATTCGTGGCCCCATTGATATTGTAGGCGCAGGCGACACTGCTACCGCGACCTTGGCCTTGGCGGTAGCCGCTGTTGCCACCATTGAGGAGGCCATGCAACTCGCCCAAGCAGCGGCGTCCATCACCGTTCACCAAGTTGGCACCACTGGGGTCGCCAAGCCCGCCGATATGCAAAAACTCATTTTCCCATGAGCGCTGCCGCATCGCCCCAGGTTGACCAGCCGCCACCCCGACGGCGCACCGTCCGACACAAACCCGCGCTCCTCGTGGCCGAGTTGAGAGGCATGGGCGACCTCGCAATCCTCATGCCCTTCTTGCAGACCGCGTGCACGCGCTTTGATGTTTCTCTGCTGGCCGGGCCCAACGCCGCGGGCTTATTGCAACGCTTCGCGCCCGAGGTGGAATTGATTCCCTGCGTTGCCCCATGGGCATTGTTCTCGGGCGGCTGGAATCTTCCGCGTTGGCCGTGGTCAAGACTGGCCGGAGTTCTGCGCGCGCTGCGAGAGCGCGATTTCCATGCCGCAGTTTCGGTATGGCCACTGATTTCCGATCATATTTTTCTTAAACTCGCGCGGCCAAAAAAATTGATTGGTTTCGGACAACGCGGCGGACGCTGGTTGCTCAACCGCGATTTAAGACGCGAAACGCACACCCATCGTTCGGAGGCATGGCGGCGCATTGCCGAGGATCTGGGCCTCACGGCCATGTCCACTATACAACCCCGGTTGCGACCCGCGCAGGTTCGGCGCATCGTGTTGCACAGTGGGGCGTCACAACTTTTGCGCGTTTGGCCCATGGACCGCTACGCGACTCTTTTGAAAAATTTACGCCAGACCGGCTGGTCGCCCGTGGTGCTTTGCGACCAATTGCAACTTTCGCGATGGCATGCCATGGGCGAGACCTCCGCCCGCGTCCCGGTCGATATGGATGATCTCGTGGAAACCATCGCCCAAGGCTCCGCATTTCTCGGCAACGATTCCGGGCCGGGTCATGTCGCCGCCCTATGCGGCGTGCCGACCTTCACTATTTTCGGTCCTCAGGTCCCCGCTCTATTCGCGCCGGGTCATTCTCAAGCCGGTTGGGTCGAAGGTCTGCCCTGCCCCCACAAACCTTGCTTTGATCGCTGCCGCTTTGCCGAGCCGTTTTGTCTGACCGGGATCGACCGCGATGATGTATGGCAACGCCTTACCTTTTGGTTGAAAACTCTGGAGACCCCCCATGTTGAAAAATAAATCCGTCGTCGTAACCGGTTCGACCAGTGGCATCGGCTTCGGCATCGCTCAGGCCATGGCCCGGTCCGGCGCCAACGTCATGCTCAACGGTTTTGGCGAAGCCACCATGATTGAGAAATTGCGCAGCTATCTCGCCACGGAAACCGGGGTGCTGGTTTTGCATCACCCTGCAGACGTCAGCCAACCCGCGGAAGTCGCCGCCCTCATCGCCGCCACCGAATCCGCCTTCGGTTCCGTTGATGTTCTGGTCAACAATGCCGGTATCCAACACGTCGCGCCCATCGATGAATTTCCCGACGAAAAATGGACCGCGATTCAGAACATCGTGCTCAACTCCAGCTACCACGCCATCAAGGCCGCACTGCCCGGCATGAAGGCCCGCAATTGGGGCCGGATCATTAACCTCGTTTCCGCGCACGGCCTCGTCGCCTCGCCCTTCAAGTCCGCCTACGTCACCGCCAAACACGGCCAGATCGGCCTCACCAAAACGGTCGCGCTCGAAGTCGCCGAAACCGGCATCACCTGCAACGCGATCTGCCCTGGCTATGTGCGCACTCCCTTGGTCGAAGGCCAGATCGAGGCGCAAGCCAAAGCCCACAACTTGCCGCACGATCAGGTGATCCGCGAAGTGATCCTCGCCGCGCAACCCACCAAGCGCTTCGTCGAGATCGAAGAAGTCGCCGCCCTCGCCCTGTTTCTTTGTAGCGATGCTGCCAAGTCAATCACCGGTGCCGCCATTCCCATCGACGGCGGCTGGACTGCGAGATAGCGACTACCTCGTCCGGAGCAGAGCTTGTAAATCCCGGCCAATTGCGACAGTGATCTGGTTGCGAGTCTTATCCGATGGAAGCCCTGCTCATCATCCTTGGTCTTTATATTGTCGTGGCGCTGTTGGTGCTGCTCATCTGGGTGATCGTAAAAGTTCGGCGGCATGGTCAAATGCTGGATCAGCTGGAAGACGAGGTCCGTCAAAGTAACCGGGAGGTCGTTGCGCTGCGTGATTAGCTGCAAAAGACCACGCACCCCATTCAAGAAACGGCACCGGTAAGAGCAGAAGTTCCCGCGCCGCCGGTTACCGTTCGGCACGCGGCGATCATACCGGAACCGGTTGTCATTGCTCCGGCCCCACCGCCGCTGGTTCAAGTGCCACCGCCGTTGGCCCCACCTCCATTGGTCGCAGCACCACCACCCTGCATCCCCACGCCCCCAGCCGATCGTCCGGTTTTCGTGCCTCGACCGCCGGCCAAACCCGTCATCAATTGGGAACAGTTCATGGGGGCCAAGCTCTTCGCGTGGCTCGGTGGTCTGGCGCTGTTTTTGGGCGTGGCGCTCTTCGTCAAATATTCGTTCAAGCATAATCTCATTCCTCCCGAAGTGCGCGTTGCTTTGGGATTTTTACTCGCGATTAGCTTGATCGTGGGTGGGTTGAAAATCCCGCGGGAAAAATACGCCATTACCGCGCAGACCCTCGTGGCGACCGGAGTCATGTCGCCCACCTCCTCACGGGTGAAGTAAACCGCGCCAAGCGAAACCCCTTCGCCAACCTCAATGGCGGCTATGTTTTCTGGGGCGCCCTCGCCCTAGTCGTCGTCGGATTACTGGTGGTCGTGGCGAAGCTCCTGCCGAAGCCACCTAGCGCGTGATGAAATGCAGGGCGGGATCGCCTGATCCCGCCATCGAATCGGTAACGCAAGACAAGGCGGAATCAGCGGACCCGCCCTACACCTAATCAATCCCATGTGCCGCGGTAGGGTCCGTTCTCCGAACGGACCTTTGAGCTTCACCGGCCTGCCCGGAGGTCAGGCCCTACCATCCCCAATCACTCACTCCGCCCAGGGATCGAACAGGATCTTGATCGCGGTTTTGTTTTTCAACAATTCCACGCCTTCCGCGTAACGGGTGAAGGGCAGCGTTTTCGAAACCAACGGCTTGAGGTCGAGTTTACCTGCCAAGACAAACTTCAGCGCTGTCTCCGCTGCGGCGCGATTATGATCGCCGTAACCCATCAGAGTCACGCCCGGTCCCCACATGTGGCGGGCGCCATAAGCCACGTTCTCACGCAGCACGCCAAAGATCGTCACGCAGCGTTTGGTGCGATCCATCAAAAACTCGATCGAGGCGGGAAAGCCTGTGCAATCAATCGCGTCGTCGAGGGTCTTCGCTCCGTTGCGGTCGGCTTTCCACGTTTTGGCATTGGGCGAAGCCGTGCGATCCGCCCCAAGTTTCTTCGCAAGTCTGCGGCGACTCTCGACCATATCGATGCCGACCACCTCGCTCGCGCCGTGCGCCTTCGCCAATTGCACCGCCAATAAACCGGCCGGTCCCAAGCCGGAGATTCCGACCCGACGGCCTTTGATCCCACCGAGTTGCGCCAATTGTTGGAACGAAACTTCCACACACATCGCCAATTCGAGTGAGGCAATTTCAATTGAGGTCAGTCTCGCGGGGATCTGCAGCAACGACCTTTCGGGAAACGTATTGTATTGCGCGTAAAATCCCGGACGTGGTTGTCCCGTATCCTGCCACGCGACGACCTTCATGCCCTGCTTAAGTTTTTCCACGCCCTTGCCCACCGCCACCACTTCGCCCATCGCCTCATGACCGGGCGCTCCGGGGAAATAGGGATACTTGAGCGTCATGCCGGGAAACATCGGCACACCGTCGAGGATGTGCATGTCCCAATGCGGACACGTCGTCACGCCCTCCACGCGGATGAGCACTTCGCCCTGCACCGGTTTTGGAATCGGCAAATCAGTCCAGACCGGTTGTCCCGGTTTTTCGATTACCAGACTTTTCATCATTTTGCTCATGGTTCATTCCTGCGGTTCAATGGTTTGGCTGTGGCCTGCCTCGGTGAGTCCGGACCGGGGTCATCCTCCTTCGCTAATGCTATGGAGGACAAGCCGACCCCGGCTACAATTTGTAATTCAGATTTATCGGAAAACATATCAAAGCACTATTTACGCGCTGCCGGCCAATCGAGCACCACGCCGAGCACCGGTTCACTTTTAGATTCAATCAGCGCCCAGGCCTTGGCCGCTTCTGCCACAGGAAAACGGTGGGAGATACAGCCCATGGGGTCGATCCGGCCATCCGCGATCCATCGCATCGTCTCATCCAATCTCTCCTGGGTCGCTCCTGACACGAGGTCGAACGAAAGTTCGGAATTTCGAAACTGCTGCAATGCCTGCAACAAATTCACCTCCGCTGCTTTCGGGTAAAACCCGGCAATCACCATGTGCCCGTTGCGCTTCATCAGCGGCAAATAATCGTTCAACACTTGGCGGCTGCCTGATGTTTCCACCAAGATTTGCACCGGACCCAGGCCCAGCTCCCGGAATGCCGCCACTCCATTATCCGCGCTTGATTTTATCGTCTGCCCAAATTTTTTGAACCGGTCCAACCGGTCGTCATGACGGCCAATCATTGCCACTTTGGCTCCTTGGCTGGCCAGAGTTTGGCCGCTCCATTGTCCGACCAGCCCATCCCCCACCACCACGGCGACCAGTCCGGGATGCACCGGGGAACGTGAGCCGCAATTGTAGCCCACTTGGGTCAGCACCAATCCCGAAAATGCCACCGGGTCCAGCCCCGCGGGTAAGGGCATCAATGCTCCCTGATCGCAGACCGAAGGCGAAACGTGGCCGGCGTATTGGTTGTCAAACATCCCGCAGACTTTGCTCATCGAGGAAAATACCCAGTCGCCCGGTTTAAAACGGGTCACCGCCGATCCGACGGAAAGCACGCGTCCGACTTTCTGGTAACCGGCGACCATCGGAAACGGTTCCGGATCGCCTGGCAGCCAAGCCACATCGCCGGAAATCCGTTCACCCCGCAGAAACGATCCTTCGGTGCCATTGCTGATCCACGAATGATGCAATTCCATCACCACATCTTCGGCGCCCGGTTCCGGACTTTCGATTTCGCGATACTCAACCTGATTTCGCGCGGTAAATACAACGGCTTGGCTTTTCATAGATTCAAGGGGTGAGCCGCAGTCACCCGCGCCGGGGACGTGATGTCAAACCTCAGCCACCCGCCAAAGGGAATTATTATGCCAAATTCCGCACTGGGCGCGGTAAATTGAACCGGAAAATTTTGGAATGAAATGTAGGGCGGGGATTCCGTTTCCCGCCTTGTGAGTCGTTACAACAATCGCCTGCTGCTATTGCCAACCAAGGTGGACGCGCAGGTCCCACTGAGCGGGGAGCAGAATCCCCGCCCTACAACATTGAGAATCTGGACTGCTTTGTCGATTAGGCGCCCCGCTCTTAACTGAGTTCTTACCCGAAAAATTTAGGCGGATCCATCCACGACGGCAAACTGGGCGGTAAAGTGACGCAGCACCTTTGGAGCATTGGTGAATTTCAGACCGCAAATCTTATCGCGCTGTTGGTTCACGTGCAGGATCACCTCGCCGAGATAATCCACGTGGCTCTGGGTGTAAACTCGCCGCGGAAATGCGAGTCGCACCAATTCCATCGCCGCTGGTTTTTCACTGCCATCCGGCTGGCGCCCAAACATCACCGATCCGATTTCCACGCCACGCACGCCTCCTTCGATATAGAGGGCACAAGCGAGGGCCCAGGCCGGAAACTCACTCGCAGGGATGTGAGGCAACATCGCCTTCGCATCGATATAGACCGCGTGTCCACCGGTCGGTTGCACGATCGGGACATCGGCCTTGGTCAATACTTCGCCCAAATATTCGATGGAGCGAATTCGGTAGCGCAAATAATCCTCGTCCAAGGCTTCATAAAAACCAATCGCCAGAGCCTCGAGATCATAACCTGCCAAGCCGCCATAAGTCGGAAAGCCTTCCGTCAGGATCAGGTTGTTTTTCGCCGTCTCCGCCCACCCATCATCGTTGAGGGCAAGGAAACCACCGATGTTACACATGCCGTCTTTCTTCGCGCTCATGGTCGCGCCGTCGGCACAGGCAAACATCTGACGGGCAATTTCAATGGGCGTCGCTTCCGCCATCCCCGGTTCACGCTGTTTGATAAACCACGCGTTCTCGGCAAACCGGCAACAATCCAATAGCAGCGGCACGTGGTGCCGCTGGCAAATTTCGCGCGCCCCTCGGATGTTCGCCAACGACACCGGTTGGCCGCCGCCGGAATTATTGGTAATGGTGATCATCACCATCGGCACCTTGCCCGCATTATCCCCGAGACATTGTTCCAGCGCCACCAGGTCCATGTTACCCTTGAATGGTGCGCGGAGGGAAGGCTGACGTCCTTCCGCCACCGGTAGGTCCAACGCGATGGCACCTTGGGCTTCGATGTTGGCCCGCGTCGTATCAAAGTGCGTGTTGTTGGGCACGATATCGCCGGCCTTGAGCACCGAGCCAAACAGGATGCGCTCCGCCGCCCGACCCTGATGGGTAGGAATGATATGTTTAAACCCCGTGATATCGCGCACGGCAGCTTCGAAGCGATAAAATGAGTCCGCCCCGGCGTAACTCTCGTCGCCCCGCATCATCCCCGCCCATTGATATTTCGACATCGCGCCCGTGCCGGAGTCGGTCAGCAAATCAATCAACACATCCTCGGCCTTGAGTAAAAACGGATTATAACCCGCTGCCGCCAATTTGGTGATGCGCTCATCGCGGGTGGTGAAACGGATCGGCTCCACTGACTTGATTCGGAACGGCTCAATGATCGATTTGAAAGGGGCATTCATGAGTGTCCATCCCACCCCAGATCCACGAACCAGTCGAGCCACGCACCCTAGTCCATAAGCACCAAATTCAGCGCCAAAACCAATTTGTAACATAATACGTTACAAACACCCCGGCGGGTTTAACTTTTAAGCAGGACGCAATGCTACAATCGCCTCTAAAGAAACTGGATTTTCCACACTCGTTAAATCACCCGCAGGCTGGCCGGCATAGACGCGAAGAATCATGCCGCGCAGAATTTTTCCGCTGCGGGTTTTGGGTAACGCGGTGACCACATACACCGCTTTCGGCGCGAGTGGTTTGCCCATTTGTTTCGCCACGTGCGCAATTAAATCGGCGGTTTCAACTGACGCCCCGGGTTTCAAAACCACAAAACAAACCAGCACCTGACCCTTCAATTCGTCGGGGGCGCCGATCGTCGCTGCCTCGCTCACTGCGGGGTGGGATGTGAGCACGCTTTCCACTTCCGAAGGGCCGACCCGTTTGCCGGCGACTTTGATGGTGTCGTCGCTGCGGCCGAGCACGAACCACGACCCATCTTCATCTTCGCGCGCCCAGTCTCCGTGATACCAAACATCCGGCCAGCGGCTGAAGTAGGTTTCCACGTAACGCGCATCGTCGTGGAGAAAACTCTTAGTCATCGAAGGCGATGGCTGTTTGCACACCAGATGCCCCACCGTGCCACGCGGCACCGGTTCTCCGGCCTCGGAATAAATCGCCACGTCCATCCCCAACGCCGGCGCGCCGAGTGAGCTCGGTCGCAACGGAGTAAGCGGGGTGCAGGAAAGTAAACAACCGAGCAATTCCGTGCCGCCGGAAATATTGATGATCGGGCAACGTCCTCCACCCACGTTGGTAAAGAACCAACGGTAGCTGGTTTCGTCCCACGGCTCGCCCGTGGAACCCAATACGCGCAGACGCGATAAATCGTAGCCCGCCGGCCCTTTGCCTTCTGTCACGCGCATGAACAATCGCACCAAGGTCGGCGAAGCGCAAAACGTCACGACCTTCAAGCGCTCCAAGGTACGCCACAACCGGTCGCTATCGGGATGATCCGGCGCGCCATCAAACATCACGATCGGCGTGCGATAGAACAGGCATCCGATTATTTCCCACGGTCCCATCATCCAACCGATGTCGGTAAACCAAAAAAACGGTTCCCCCGCCTGCACGTTGAAGGCATAGCGTAACTCCTTGCCGGTTTGTGCCAGACATCCCGCATGCGTGTGCACGGTGCCTTTCGGTCGACCCGTCGTGCCGCTGGTGTAGATGATCATCGCCGATTCCTCCGCGGCGGTAGGCACACACTCATACGGGGTGCCGTAGCCCCCGCTGTATACAAATTCGGGCCACGCCGGCGTATCGAACATCAACACGTGTTTGACGCTCGGCACCCGGGCGGCGGCGGCCCGGGCGATCGCGCCGGTCGGCACCGTCTTGCCGCGGCGGTGCAGGTGCTCGATCGCGAAAAGAAATTTAGCTTCGCACGAACCCAGCCGTTCCACGACCGCCGCTTCACCATAACCGCAGAATATCGGCACAAAGCGGGCGCCAATCTTGAACGTGGCCATCATAATTTCGACCGTCTGCACGCACATCGGCGCGTAGAGGCCCACGCTGTCGCCGCGTCCGATGCCCATCTCCGTCAATTTCCGGCAGCAGGCATCGATGGTCTTTTTGAGCTGGGCAAAAGTAAATTTTTCCCGCGATTCCGCAGCGTCAGAATCCGCCTCATAATACAAAGCAATCTCATCGCCGTGGCCATCCCGCACATGGCGATCGATGCAGTTGTGGGTGATGTTTACCTCGCCGCCGGCAAACCATTTCGTCCAGGCAAAGCCGCGAGAATCATCCTTAACTTTCGTGTAGGGTTTGAACCACTCAAGGCCACAGTCCTTGACCGACTCGTCCCAAAACCAAGCCGTGTCGTGCACCGAGGCCGCGTGCAAGTCCGCCTGCGTAGCGCAATTGTGCCGGCGCATGAAATTCGCGAGATGCGACTCACGCGGCCAAGCATGATCATCAGGATGCCAGAGGTATTCGGGGTTAGTCATTCTTAACCACTAAGATCACAAAGAACTCGAAGTAAGAAGCCAACCCTTTGTGAGCTTTGTGTTCTTCGTGGTTAAATAATTTCCACGCAAACCGCCAGGCCTTCACCACCGCCGATGCAGATGGCCGCGACGCCGCGTTTCAGGCCGCGCGCTTTCAGGGATGCAATCAAGGTGACAATGATGCGGGCACCGGAACAGCCGATGGGATGACCGAGCGCAATCGCGCCGCCATCGACGTTCACTTTGTCATGTGGCACACCCAGCTCGCGCATGAATGCCATCGGCACCACGGCGAACGCTTCGTTGACCTCCCAAAGATCGACATCGCCCACCGACCAACCGGCGGAGGTGAGTGCATTTTTCGTGGCCTGCACGGGTGCGGTCGTGAACCACATCGGTTCCTGGGCATGACCACCAAACGCAACCAAACGTGCGATCGGTTTCAGGCCATGGCGCGCTGCGGCTTCAAGCGGCGCCAGCACCAAGGCGGCGGCCCCATCGTTGATTGATGAAGCATTGGCCGGGGTAATCGTGCCGTCTTTTTGAAACACGGGCTTCAACTGCGGGACCTTGTCATAATTCACTTTCGCCGGACCTTCGTCGAGTTCGACCTTGGTCATGTTGCCTTTGCGATCCTTGATTTCCACCGGGGTGATTTCGGCCGCAAAGCGTCCGCTTTTTTGCGCGGCATTGGCCCGCTGAAAAGATTCGATTGCGTAGGCATCCTGTGCTTCGCGGGTAAATTTATATTCGGCCGCGCACTTCTCTGCACAGTTACCCATGTGGATGTCGTTATAGGGGTCCCAGAGTCCATCCATGATCAGCGAATCAATGACCTGTTGGTGGCCGAGCCGATAACCATCACGCGCCTTGGGCATCAGGTAAGGCGCCTGCGACATGTTTTCCATCCCGCCGGCGACCACGAACTCACCCATGCCAGTCGCCAGCATCTGCGAACCTTGCATGACCGCCTGCAGCCCGGAGCCACAGACCTTGTGAATGGTGACGGCGCGGGTCGCAGCAGGCAGGCCGGCATAAAGCGCGGCTTGTCGGGCTGGCGCCTGGCCTTGCCCGGCCTGCAGCACGTTGCCCATCAGCACATCGGTGACATGCTCGGGCGAAACGCCCGCTTCAACCAGAGCCCCCATGATGGCGGTGGCGCCAAGTCGTGAAGCCGGGCTGGAGGCAAGAGCGCTTTGGAAATTTCCGATAGGGGTGCGAGTGGCGGAGAGGATGACAATTTCTTTCATGGGAATTTGAGTGGGTGGAGTTCTCTATCTCATTATTCTTTCGCTTAATCTTTATCCACCAAGGTTGGCGCTAAGCTGGGAAAGATTAAGATAATGAGGAAAGAAGAAAGAGGGATTCAGTCGGGGCGGGTGAGGGTGAACAAATCGCGAGTGGTGGAGTATTCTTCGCCGCCCATGCGGCCGATGAGGTCGAGTTTCGCGTGATCGGGTTTGCCGTCAACTCCGAGCAATTCATCCCGCACATGCACCGTGAGGATGCGACCAAACACCACGTTGGCTGCGAGGGCTCCTTCTCCGATATGCACGAAACGATCGAGCGAACACTCGAATGAGACCGGGGCGTCGGCCACCCGCGGCGGTCGCACTTTGGTGGAGACGGCGCTGGCGATACCGAACTGCTCAAACTCACTGTCACCATGGGGCAACATGGCCGCGGTCTGGTTCATTTTTTCTCCTAGATCATACGAGACCAGATTGACCACAAACTCCGGCACGGCTTCAATGTTGAGCACAGTGTCCTTCTTTTGCCCCTGTCGATTGTTGACCGGCACAAACATCAAGGTCGGTGGGTTGGCGCACACCCCTTGGAAAAAAGAAAACGGCGCGAGATTCGTTTTTCCGTCGGCTGAGATTGTGGAAACCCAAGCGATGGGGCGCGGCAAAATTGTGGAGATCATCCACAAGTAAGCCTCGCGGGGAGGGGTGGTGGTAAAATCGAGCAGCATGTTATCAGGGGTGAGTAGAGGGTAGCGAGTAGCGGGGGGGGAAGCAATCTTTGGTCTGCTCGCTAGTCACTACTCGATGCTCGCTACTTTTCGAATCAACCGAGCCAGCTCAGCGGATAATTGGGATCATCGAGAGCGAGAGCCTGCGCGGTGAGTTCCAAGGGGTATTGCGTGTCGAACATCACGGCAAGCTCCTCTGTGCGCACGGCATCCATCGCGGCGAGAGTCGTGCCCGGATGTGGGCCATGAGGAATGCCCTGGGGATGCAACGTGAACGAACCGGGCTCGATGCCTTTGCGGGAACCGAAATTGCCGCGTACATAAAACAACACTTCATCCGCCTCGGTGTTATCATGCGACCACGGCACCTTGACGGCCTCGGGATGATGATCGAGGTAGCGCGGAGCAAAGGTGCAGATAACGTAACCCTTGATCTCGAAAGTTTGATGAATCGGCGGCGGCAAATGCACCGTGCCCGTGATGGGCTCAAAATCGTTGGCGCTGAAAGTGAAGGGATAAACCTGCCCGTCCCAGCCCACGACATCGAACGGATGATTCGCCATGACATTGCGCGTAAAGCGATTCCGGTCCTTCAAGAGCACCGCAAAATCGCCTTCAGTTTCATCGGGCACGAGTTCCGTGGGGCCATGAAAATCGCGCTCACTGTAAGGCGCACCGAGTCGGATCTGGCCCTCGGGATGCAGGTAGCGCTCCGGGATGCGCACCGGGTGGGTGGATTCGAGAATCAAGTAATCTTCCTGAGTCACATCATCGGGCACGAGTCGGTAAATGGTGCCACGGGGTATGACGATGTAGTCGTCCTGTTTGTAGCGCAGCCGGCCAAAGTTACTTTCCAACCAACCGCCACCGGCCCACACAAAAATCACGTCGTCGCTCTGTCCGTTGCGGTAGAAATCATAACCCTCCGCCATCGTGGTAGCCGGACGACAACGGCAGCAAGTGATGTCGGCATTATACATCAAGGGTACCCGGCCCGTATATGGATCACCGGCGCGCGGAATCTCTGCCGACTTGAGGTGGTGATGGCGCAACGGCGTGGGCGCAGCGGGTTGTAGATTCCATTCCGAAAACAACTCGACCTGCTTCACCCGCGTCGGTGGCTTTTGATGATAGAGGATACTGTAAGCGCGATCAAAACCCTCGGTCGTGATGATATGTTCGTAGTGCAATCCCTCGCCCTTGTAACTCGCCGCGACCTCGCGCGGAAACCGGAGGTGATGTTTGCGAGGCGTTTCTCCGAGTTTGAGGTAATGGGGCATAGGGAGCAGGAGTAGTGGGTAGCCAGTAGTGAGTGAAAAGATAGATGGAATCAAAGGCTCGCTACCATCTACTCGTTACTCGCTGCATTCATCAAAGCGACCCGCGTTTGGCTTGTTCGCGTTCGATCGCTTCGAAGAGCGCACGGAAGTTACCTTCCCCAAAACCCATGGCGCGACCGCGACGTTGAATGACCTCAAAGAAGAGGGTCGGGCGGGTGAAGACGCACTTGGTAAAGAGTTGGAGCAGGTAGCCGTCGTGGTCGCGATCCGCGAGAATCTTGAGCCGTTTGAGTTCTGCCTTGTCCTCCTCGATCTCGCCGATGCGTTGCTCGAATTCCTCGTCATAGTAAGTATCCGGCACATCGAGAAAATCCTGCCCCATGCGGCGCATCTCGGCAATGGTCTTCATGATGTCGGGGGTGAGCAACGCGATGTGCTGCACGCCCGGGCCTTGGTATTGATCGAGAAACTCCTGTATCTGCGAGTTGGCCGAGGAAGGTTCATTGATCGGCATCTTCACCCAACCATCGGTCGGGCTCATGACCTTTGACATCAAGGCGCTGCGTCCGGTGTTGATGTCGAAATGCATGTAGAGATCGAAGCCGAAAATATCCTCGTAGAATTTCACCCACTCATCCATGTGCTCCACATTGGCGACCACGTGATCGATCATCGCGAAGTGAATATCGCCCTCTTCCACCACGCCGGGCACCGATTGATATCCAGGGGCAAAACCGGTGTGTGGTTTGCGTTCGATGAAAGTGTGAATGGTGTCGCCATAAACGGCAATGGATGCGCCATTAAATTCGTCGTGCTCATCGAGCGCCCGCACCTGTTTGGCGCCGCGGCGCACCGCCTCATCAATCGCGTGTCGCGCCTCCTTCACCCGAAATGCCACGTCGCGCACGCCACAGCCATGCTTGTCCAAGTGCCAGTTCATGAAGTCAGCCTCAGGGCCCGTGCCTTGTGGTTCCGCCACTACAAAATTAATCCGTCCCTGCCCTACCACATGGGCCCGACGTCCCAATACGCCCGTTGATTTATCGGCATAAAACCGCCGGGCCATGCCGTATTTGTTGACGAAAAAATCGGCCCACTGATCCGCATCATCGACGATGAATTCAATGTGGTCCACGCCGCGCAAACCGAGGGGATTTGCGGCAGTTTTTCGTTCCAAGGGCTTTTCAAAAAATGTCGTGCTCATATGGCTGATGGGGGGGCGTTTA
>DFDG01000061.1:26731-26927 GCA_002367815.1 Opitutaceae bacterium UBA3033
GATGGGGGGGCGTTTAATCGTGACCGCTGGGTAATGGCGATCGGGTGGCCCCCACCCTACTCTCCATCGATTTTCCAGTCCATAAGCCAAAAGGAGTAAAGGGACGGCTTGTGCTCCCAAGAAAAATTTGCTACAGGGTATTTCATGTCGAGTCACCATGCCCCGCTTACGCCCGACGACACCACACAACGCCTAG
>DFDG01000061.1:27059-28629 GCA_002367815.1 Opitutaceae bacterium UBA3033
CGACGACACCACACAACGCCTAGCGCATCTCGAACTCATGCTCGAGGAAGTGCCCGTAGGATTGTTGTTGCTCGATTGGAGTTTGGAACCGCTTTGGTTCAATCACGAAGCCGCCTTGGCTTGCGCCGTTTGGAATCATGGCGAACGCACGGCTGCGGCCATGCGCGTGCGCAACGAATTCGCTCTACCTGCAGATTTGCTCGCCGCTTGTCGTGAGTTGCAAGCAGAGCAGGCACCGAATGAATTGGCGCCCCACCCCAAAGTGATCAGTGACCACACCCGGGGGTTGCATGCTCGCATCAAACTGCACGCCACGGGCAAGCCCGATCAGCCCATGGCTTTTCACATCCAACTCGATTATCGGCGACCGCGGGGCGATCGCCATCGGCAACTATCGCCGGGCGCGGTCGCACTGCTGGCCCGCCTGACCGAGCGGGAACGTGAAGTGGCCATGCGCGTGCGGGAAGGCCTGCGCACCGCCGAAATCGCGACGGAACTCCGGCGCAGTCCCCTGACCATCAAAACCCAACTCGCTTCGGTGTTTGCCAAAATGGGGGTGCGCGGTCGCACCCGGGTTGCCGCATTGCTTAATCGTTGATCCGACCGTTCATCCTGAAACGGCTGACTGAGGGTATAATACCCATAACGTGGGGGTCATACTTCTGCCCCCGTTAAATCCTGCTCAAAAAAGTTCTACTTCTGCCCTTATGCATCTAACCGCCCGACTGCTCTTTACCGCCCTTACTTTTACTGCTCCGTTATTCGCCCGCAGTGAACAACCAGACCTGCCACCCCGCATCGTCGCCCCGACGGACAAGGCCGAATTCCGCCACCTCACTTTGGACAATGGCCTGCGGGTGCTGCTCGTCTCCGATCCGAAGTTTAACAAATCCGCCGCGTCCCTGGTGATGGCCACGGGGCAGATCGACGACCCTTTCGACATGGTCGGGCTCGCGCATTTCACCGAACACATGCTTTTTCTCGGCACGGAGAAATATCCCGACGTTGCTAGCTACAAAGCGTTCATCTCGCAGAACGGCGGATCAGCCAATGCCTACACGACCACCGATCACACCAATTACCAGTTTGAAGTCCGGCATGAAGCATTCCCTGAAGCCCTCGACCGATTTGCCCAGTTCTTTATCGCTCCACTTTTTACGGCGGATTTCACCGCCCGCGAAGTCAACGCCGTGAACAACGAGGCCACCCGCCACGTGCAGAATGATTCGCGCCGCGTCTACAATGTGAGACGCGAGCTCTACAACCCCGCCTCTGGTGAGAGCAAATTCTCCACCGGCAACAAAGACACCTTGGCCAAGGCCGATGCCGCGGCCGTTCGCGCATTTTACGAATCACACTATACGGCAGACCGCATGGCCCTGGCCTTCACCGGCACGGCTTCTCTTGATGAACAGGAGCAGCTGGCCCGCGATATTTTCTCAGGCATTCCAAAGCGCGACCTACCCGTCGTGGTTCGCGAGCCGATCTTTCTCCCGCGCAAAGCCGCCCTCCGACTCGCCACGGTGGAACCGGTCAAGGAGTGGCGCCAACTGGCCTTGGGATTTGTGCT
>DFDG01000061.1:28843-28976 GCA_002367815.1 Opitutaceae bacterium UBA3033
TGCTGGCCTTGGGATTTGTGCTCCCCGCCACCCGACAGGATTTCGTCAGCAAACCCGCCGATCTGCTCAGTGCATTGTTCAACTACCCCGGAAAGGGTGGCCTGTTGCATGTCCTCAAGGAAGCGGGGCTAGA
>DFDG01000132.1 GCA_002367815.1 Opitutaceae bacterium UBA3033
GTATGAAAGTCGAGGTGAACCTGCCGATAACGTAGGTGATGCATGGGGACGCCAAAAGATGGAGTGAATTTCAGGGCGGTGGCAATCCTCAGTCAGAATAAGCGCCAAGATTCCTATTCATAGCTTGTTAAACATATTCTTCTGAATTCATGCTGGCCAAAAATCCACTGGCCATCCGTGGGCCGGTTTCTCAGCCTCGCAGCTTTCCAAGGTCAGTTACTTAAACCCCCTGAAATCCTTATGAACGTATCCCTAGTGTGGCCGTTGGCCACTATGCCTGGTATCCAGCCCTTATTCTGGTTAGCACCTATCGCTGGTATTATTGCCCTACTGATGGCGCGTGTATTCGCTGCCTCAGTGATGAAACGATCGGAGGGCGATCCCGAGATGATTCGCATCGCCCAAGCTGTGCGAGAAGGTGCGATCGCCTATCTTAAGCGCCAATACCGTGTCGTCGCCATAGTGTTTGTAGCCTTGATCGGCTTCCTAGGCATCCTTGCTTGGCTAGGATTGCAGCCAAAATTAACCATGCTCGGCGTGCCGTTGGCTGGCTTGCTTTCCGGTCTCACGGGCTGGTTCGGCATGAAAATGGCGACCAACGCCTCCGCCCGCACGGCGCACGCTGCCAAGACTTCACTTAATGAGGGCCTGATAGTCGCATTTCGCTCAGGTGCAGTGATGGGCTTGAATGTAGTCGGTTTTGCGCTGCTCGATATTTCGTTCTGGTTCTACGTGCTGAACAGCCACAGTGACTTTTTCGGCCTGGTCGGAGGACCCGCCGAACGCCTCGCCGAAATGACCACGGTCATGCTTTCATTCGGTATGGGTGCATCGACTCAAGCACTCTTTGCTCGTGTCGGTGGCGGTATTTATACTAAAGCGGCCGACGTCGGAGCCGATCTCGTCGGCAAAATTGAAGCGGGCATTCCGGAAGACGATGCGCGCAACCCAGCCACCATCGCCGACAACGTCGGTGATAATGTCGGCGACGTCGCCGGCATGGGAGCCGATCTTTACGAATCTTATTATGGCTCGATCCTCGCCACTTTGGCGCTGGGTGTCGCCGCCGCGATATCAGTGCTCGGGGTCACGACGGAAGCCGCCGCATTTGCCGCCAAACTTGCCGCTGCGCCAATCGCACTCGCGGGTCTGGGTATTCTCTGTTCGGTCGTCGGTATCTTCGCCGTCCGCACAAAAGAGGACGCATCATTCGCGGAACTTCTTAAGAGTCTCCACACGGGTGTCTATGTGGCCTCCGCACTCATTGTTGCTGGCGCGTTCGGCCTGCTCTATATGCTTTTTGGCACCGGTGCTGGGGCAGAGGATCTCGCCGCTTCCGGCACGACTTGGGTTCGGCTGGGTGGCTCCATTGTCTTCGGCCTTGCGGCCGGTTTGGTCATTGCCTACGCGACGGAATATTACACCTCCTACGAAAAACCACCAACCCGAGCCATAGCCAATCAGGCCCTGACCGGCCCTGCGACGGTGATCATCGCCGGGGTGGCCGAAGGTATGAAATCCACTTGGGCTTCATTGCTCACAGCTGCTGTAGCCATCATGGGTGCGTTCCTCTTTGCCGGTGGCGGGGAAAGCTTCTTCATGGGTCTCTACGGTGTCGGCATAGCCGCAGTCGGCATGCTATCTACTTTGGGCATTACGCTAGCGACTGATGCTTACGGACCGATCGCGGACAACGCCGGTGGTAACGCTGAAATGTCCGGCCAAGAGCCCAGTGTGCGCAAACGCACCGACATGCTTGATTCGCTGGGCAACACAACGGCTGCAACCGGCAAAGGTTTTGCCATCGGTTCCGCAGCCCTCACTGCCCTCGCGCTTTTCGCTGCTTATGTGCAAATCGTGAAGACCCAGATCACCTCGCAAGCAGTTGATTATGGCAAAGCTCAGGTGACTGAAACCACTACTGCGACTGCAATCCACCAAGGCTTTGGCAAGTTCGCAGTTGTGTTCCCGAAGGCCAATGCAGACGGCAGTGATTACTATGATGGGGCATTATTCCTCCCTACTCACGAAATCCAACGCAAAGCACTTAAAAATCTCCCGATCAGTGAAAAACTCCCAGTCAGTGTCTTGGGCGTCAATGCGGTAGATGCCAATCGCTACACAGTCCAGTGGCCGGAAATGAGTAAATCGTTTGATATCGTATCCTCACGGCAGGCAACGATCGATGAAATCATGCGTTACTTTGACGTCACGTTGACCAATCCAAAGGTGATCTCAGGCCTCTTCATCGGGGTGTTACTCACCTTCCTGTTCTGCGCCTTGACCCTGAATGCCGTCGGCCGAGCCGCTTATGAAATGATGCGCGAGTGCCGCCGGCAGTTCGGCAAGATGCGTGATGCCTTCCGGGCTTCCGGGATGAGCGAGGAAGACATTGCGAATCCAGAATCATGGCCAAAACGAGTCACCCACGAAGGGGTTGAATACCCAGACTACGCCAACTGTGTGTCTATCTCAACTCTTGGGGCTCAGCGCGAAATGGTTATCCCATCCATTCTTGCAATTGTGGCGCCGATCGCACTCGGACTCATTCTGGGTGTAGCAGGCGTGCTTGGTATGCTCGCGGGTGGCCTCGTATCAGGTTTCGCCGTAGCGGTCTTTATGGCCAACGCCGGTGGAGCATGGGACAACGCCAAGAAACTCCTGGAATCATATGGCAAAATTACGGCCTCGGATGTCAAACATCAGAAGGAGACCCGCGAGAGCATCCCAGTAGAAGTGCGCGATGCCATCGTCGCTCGGGCGGATGACGAGATCGCCGCAGGCAGACCCCAAACCATCGTATACGGCAAAGGCTCGCCGGAGCATAAGGCGACCGTTGTCGGTGACACCGTGGGCGATCCTTTCAAGGACACTTCCGGTCCATCGCTCAACATCCTCATTAAGCTCATCTCGATCGTCTCGGTCGTGTTTGCTGGTCTGATCGTGCGATTCTCCCCAATGATTGGCGATTTGTTGGGCCTTAACTAGACCGCATCCCAAACTGGGCTGTCGCCCGGCAGAAATTTTCACGGTCGCAGCTTTCAAGCTGCGGCCGTTTTTTGCTCAAAAACGAAGCCTGATTGCGTTTCAACCAGAGTTGCTAACATTTCCACCATGCTACGTCCCACTCTCGGTGCCTTATCTTTCATCCTGTCATTAGGGGGATTAGTCGCCCAAAACGTCAGTGAAATCTATCTAGAAAACTGTGCCGGCTGCCATGGCCCCGACCTTCGTGGAGGTTCCGGACCCAACCTCATTGACGATACTTGGATTCATGGGGACGACGATGAAAGCGTCACTCGGGCAATTTCATCGGGACAGCCCGAACAGGAAATGCCTGCATTTAAGGAAACATTGGGCAGCGCAAAAATACGCACGCTGGTGGTTTATCTGCATGAACAACGTGCAAGAGCCAAACATCAACCCGCCATGGCAGAAGGACCTTCAAATCGGCAGATCTACCGTTCTCGCGAACATGCTTTTCAGATGGAGATTATCGCCGAGAATCTGGATGAACCATGGTCAATAAATTGGCTTCCTGATGGTCGCATGCTCGTGACGGAAAAATCTGGGCAACTTCGACTTATAACCAATAACCAATTGGATCCTCAGCCCATAAATGGAATACCGGCTGTCTACAATCGCGGGCAAGGAGGACTCATGGAAGTCATGCCACATCCCAACTACTCTGAAAACGGATGGATATACCTAGCATACAGTGATCCGGCTATAAATGAAGATGGGGACGAAGTCAGCATGACAAAAATAGTCAGGGGACGGATTCGAGGTCACCGTTGGGTTGAGCAGGAACCCATCTGGCAAGCCCCGCCCAACACCTACCGGAATGGAGGTCCGCATTACGGGTGCCGTCTGGCATTTGACCGCGAAGGATATCTTTTCTTCACCCTTGGTGAACGTGGACAGCAGGAGAAAGCGCAAGACCTAGCTCTACCTAACGGCAAAATCTATCGAATCCACGACGACGGCCGAATCCCAAAGGATAATCCCTTTGCGCAGACGAACGGTGCAATCCCTTCGATCTGGAGCTATGGGCATCGCAATCCCCAAGGATTGGTGTTTGAACCCAAGACAGGCCTACTTTGGGAAACCGAACACGGACCTCGCGGCGGCGATGAACTCAACCTCATCCGACCCGGCGCCAATTACGGATGGCCCATTATCACATATGGCATCAACTACAACGGCACGCCGATCACAGCTTCGACGTCACAAGAAGGGTTGGAGCAACCAATAGTCCACTGGACTCCCTCACCGGCAGTCTGTGGAATTGATTTTTATACGGGCCTGAAATTCCCCCGCTGGAACGGGAATCTCTTTGTCACTGCTTTGGCGGGACAACATCTGCGCCGGTTGGTCGTCGATTCCGGTCATGTCATCGATCAGGAGGTTCTTTTACAGGATATCGGTCGAGTGCGCGACGTCGCCTCCGGCCCTGATGGGATGCTCTACCTTGTCCTCAATCGCCCCGGTAAAGTAGTGCGCTTAGTTCCGCTGGAATAAGCCTATCACGAAGATGCAGCTATTACGTACTAAATTACTAGTATTATTACGGATGCGAATGTGCATCTGTAAATATTATGCTTAAGCCAAGCAATGAATCGACTTCAAATTAATGTTGGAATACTCGACCCAAAAGACCGATTAACATTCGCATCGTCTACTTGCCTGATCTTGTGGAAACTGGGTTCGAAATCGCAAAACACGACTTTTGGGGTGCAAATATACAATAGTCCTACTAGCGTAAAACTTTATCCTGGTTGAAGAAAAAAAATGTTATTGTTGATCTGAGACCCAGAAAATCACCCACTCAGGTGCAGTTACGCATATGGCACTAGTTACCAGCACATTATCTTCCTATCGGTCATAACGTGACCGGGCATTCTCGTTGCTGGAGATAATGGTAGTAGTAACCATCATTGCTTTGCTCTCGGCTGTTGCGATTCCTTACATCGTTCACGCCAAGCAGGTTTCGCTAGCCAGTGTGCTAGCCAACGATCTTCGGATACAGGCCCAAGCGTTACAAAACTATATTCAACAGACAGCAACTTACCCCGCCGATTCCGCCACCCAGGAAATACCAATCGGAATGGAAGATTATTTCACTTCAAGATGGCTAGAGCGGACCCCGATTGGTGGTTATTACAACTACGAATACGAAAAGACCGCTCAAGGAAAAGTTTACAAGGTTGGTATTGGTATTCGAGAAAAAGGAGAGGTATTGGTTAGCACAGACCTCAACCTTCTCACAACCATCGATCAACGGATCGACGACGGTGACCTTACAACAGGCTTATTCCTGTTGGGACCAGGCAATTCTCCATTCTATGTCATCGAGCAATAATACTTCCACCTACTACGTGAAGTTGCGCGAGCTGTCATTTGACGCGCAAGAAGTAGGCCCGCAGGTCGGAGCACTGGATCTAGGCAAGCTGGACGCCGCGCAACTGGTAAAGTTGTTACGCAAAGTCGCCGAGCTTAATGTTTCACTACTTGTTGATGCAAATCCCCACGTATTACTCTACGGTGGTCGGGGAATTTTTACGGTTAAACCTTACAACGGCAGTTTGCGGCTACAACCCACTGGCCAGTTCAATGTCTCTCCCGTCGAGATGACACCGGAAGAAGTGCCCGAATGGCTGGATCAAACTGTAGAGCATAACTCGGCCGCAGTGGCTGCATTGATCAATAAGTCTCCTACTAACAAACGCTATTTGGTGATGGGGGCCATGCTCGCCAGTCTTATCGTTTTGGTGTTTTCCATCTACCACACATTTAAATCACACCCTTTAATTAGCGAAAATTCCTTTAATCCCATCGCGAGTAAAGTGCAGCTCACACGTTTGACCGATCAGGTTGTGGGGCATTATGTAAATGCCGCGGGTGTCACCAACCTACTGGTTAGACCAGATGGCAATCTCACCTGTGTAGAGGTTGATGCTTTTGGTGCCACGCAGGATGAAACCGTGGACACTTACAATCTGGCAAATATGACTGGACGGGGACCAGTGATTCGCGCCTTTCGTCTCGGCGTGATATTTATCAGCAATTCGGATACCTTGGTATTCAATGGCGAAAATTTCGTGCGCAAAACAGGGTAATGGCGGGCATGGGTAGGTCTGATCTGGACTTTTTGTCATTCAGTATGGCAGCACAGGTTGAACATGTCAGGAGATCATTCCATGGAACACATTGTCCTCGGCCTCACTCGCAAACGCGTCTCTGAATAATCCGAAGCCGATCTCGCCTACATTCTCTCCGTTGGTAGTTTCCTCGAATGCAATACCGTCAATTCGGCAAACATCCCCTCAACTGCTCTGAAATCGGTTTCGGCGCCTGGGCCATAGGTGGTGCATGGGGAACCCAAGACGACTCCGCATCAATTGCAGCTTTACATCGAGCATTAGATCTTGGCTGCAACTTCATCGACACGGCCGCGGGATACGGCAATGGCCGAAGCGAACGCATCATCGCCCAGGTTCTGGGAGAACGAGTGGTTGCTGGGAAAACAGAGCCCGTATTCGTAGCAACAAAAACTCCCCCAGCTGCTGGTGACTGGCCACCCAATCCCTACGACAAGAGTGAGGATCGTTATTCGGAAAAATATCTGCGCGAAAATATCCAGGAACGGCTTACTTTTCTTAATTCGGACAAGCTGGATCTCCTCCAATTACATACTTGGACTCGCGCTTGGAACACCAACCCCACCCCCTTCAAAGTGCTGCGGCAAATTCAACGGGAGGGATTAATCGGCTTAATCGGTGTCTCCACCCCCGAACACGATCAAAACAGTGTTATTGACCTGATGCGTGGCGGGTGGGTGGACAGTGTGCAGTTAATCTACAATATTTTCGAACAAGAACCCGCGGCTGAACTGTTGGCCGTAGCGAAAGAATGTGGGGTCGGTATTATTGTGCGAGTGGCGTTCGACGAAGGCTCGCTGACCGGCAAATTCACCGCTGACACAAATTTTCCCAAAGATGATTTTCGATCAAATTATTTCGCGGGAGACCGCTTAACTCGAACGGTGTCCCGAGTGGACGCAATCCGTAATGAATTGCACGATTTCGACTATTCCATGCCTCAAGCAGCGCTGAAATTTGTATTATCGCATCCGGCAGTTTCAACCGTCATACCCGGCATCCGCAACGTAGCCCAAGCCGAGGCCAATTGTGGAGTTAGCGACCTGCCCCCAATGCCTGAAACTTTGTTGCAGGCGTTGCATAAACACTACTGGCGACGGGCATTTTGGTATGCCGGCAAGTAGCTAGGAGGAGCTCAGATTGTAGTCACCCTTGAGTTGTTTCCAGCTTGGCGGAAAGTTGAGCCTTGGTACTTTTCACCCTGTGCCATTTCCTCTCCTGCTCGCTCCGATTTTTCTGTTGTTCGAACTATGGCAGCTGGTCGTGTGTGAACGTTACGTCGGGATCAAACAGATCGAGCGTAACGGAGACCCTCGCTTATTGGGACCCAATGAGCTGGTGGCATTTGGCTGGAGCTGTGCACTTTTCATATATTGGGCCTGGTTGTTAATCCTCCTCTTTCAATCTCAAGGCCGGGTTCATGGATTCAGTCTGCTTGCAATCAGTGCCATCGGATATGGATTGCGCCGGGGCAGTAGTCTCAAGTGGCTGCTGGTGATATTGACTTTCGAAGGAGCCATTCGAATCGGATTATTATTCTCTCTGTGCGTCTATGTGTGGCGTAGAATATGAGCATAGTACGGTGATTACTTAGGCAAATTTCAAGTAATCCTACCGATGTGGTGAGCCCCTCAAAGTTGTTAAACTTGGCCCAAAAAATCCCGCCATGAATAGAAAACTCAACGCCATCACCTTTATTTTACCCTCAATCTGGCTTTCAGGTTGCAACACCAGCACAACCCATATCTCCCCAGAAGACCTCGCCACCCTTGCCGCCCAAGCTTCGCCGGCTGAGATGTTCGGGGGCCAAATCGGCATGCAGCTCGCCGCAGCCGAGCGCCCGGGTAATCTCGCGACGACCAAGAGCGATGCAAAATTGGCCAAGATTGACTCCAAAGCATATCAGGATTGGAAACGAGCCAATCGCTCATAAGCAAAACACCGACCTTTGATGCGCCAAATCAGCAGCATCATTTTTGCTTTGGTTGCATGCGTAAACCTGGGGCATGCCTTTCCCGACGCGGAGAATCTGCATGCAAATTTCTCAAGAATAGATTTTGATAAAAATCGCCAAATCAGCGTCTTGTAATGGGATCAATATTCATTCGCCCTATTTCGCCGGGCCGACGCCAATCAGGACGATATGCTCGAAACGGGTGAAACTATCGGCGATACCATAACGGAAAATATTATCGCCCGGGCCGACGCCAATCAGGACGGTTTTCTGAGGATCGATGAGTTCATGAAATTGCGTCGTTCGCTTTTCATTGTGGCTGATATAAATCGCGGTGAATTCCTCAATGAGGTTGAACTTACTCTCTTCACTCTTATTTCTGAAACTGGGTGGACCGATACTAATCACAACGCTCGATTCGACTTTTCCGAACTACGGACCAGCCTCGAAAATATATTCCGTAGAGCAGATGCAAATCAAGACAGTGAGCTCACACGCGCTGAGGCCAATTTTCTCTCGGTGGAAAAATATGCCAGGGCCAGTAGCAATGGGGCCCTTACCACCGTAGAACTTTACAGCCTGTATGTTTTTCATCTTACCGGTGAATAAAATTGGACCCGTCACTCAACGGGCAAATCGTTTGATTTCCGAATTAGCCTTCGGGTCGGAAAACGTCTGGGCGAAAAATTCCTGAGCTGAACTAATCAATTTCGCGCATTTGCCATAGTCACCAGTCCATGAATTGGGCAGGGTTATTTTCTTGATAACGCCCTGGCCTACTTTGTCCGGAGCCTCGCAATCTGGCGCCAACTCCAATGAAAACCGAGGGGCGATCGTGTGCACGATATAGTGCTTCGATCCGGCCTGTTCATCGCGCTCAACGCGCAGGAAATGGCTGAAACTCATTTGTTCTGCAATCCTGCCACATCACGGCTCACTGACAATACTGCATTTATACGATGCTTTGTCCTTGAGAAAAAGGACGCCTCGGAACAAATAATCCGCCCAGTCAGCTGCCACCCCATGAGCATTCTTCCCTCTGATACTCCGCGACTGCCCCAATGGCCCTTTCTGCTTGGTGATGCCGTGCTGCTCGCTTGCGCTGCGCTGCTCGCCACTTATGCACCCGCTCCTTTCTCAAATTCGGTGATCCTGACCATTGCCCTGTGCGTTGCCCTTGCCGCGATTCTGGGGGTAATTCCGTTTCTCGCCGACTATGCGAACAAACAGGATGAAGCACTGGACGAACGCCAGCGTGGTCTTGAAGCTTTGACTCGCACGGTCGCCGATGCTGCCGAGCAAATCAGTGTCGCCGCAAATAGTCTGCATAAACTTACCGACTTGGCCCGTCAGCAACTCGCCCAAGCGGAGGCACTACCAAAGCACGTTGAAGAAAATATCCAAAAAATAAATTTGGAGTTCTCAGCCATCGCAGCTTCAGCAGAAGAATCCCTCCGCCATGAGATCAAGACTCTTCGCACATCTGAGACCCGTAAGTTGGACGATGCTGCAGCGAAAATCCAAAAGATCCTGAACGATTTGGAAAAAGTCGGGATTCAAACAACAGCTGGCAGTGGAGAGAAAAACTCGCGGGTCGAATTCAAAGACAGACTGCCTAATAAACCAATCGTGACCACATCTGATTCCTCAGCGACCTCAAATCAAGTCAGGAAACCTACGGTAGAAGATTCTGGCGCATTGGAGAAACCACTCCAAAAAGCAGAGCCGGAAGTAATAGGACAACCTACTGATTTAATAGAAACTACCACTGAAGCCGTCTCACCTCCACCACAATCACTTCCGATCAATAAACAGTCGGCTCAAAAAAAGCCCAAACCGATCCTGCCTGAAAAACCGGCATTGATATCGAATCACAACGACGAAGTTCTGACCCTGACCGGAGAGGATGAAAACCCTGAAATGCCAAAAACTATCACGAGCGACGGCGCCACCCGTCTATTCGTCACGGCTTACATTGGGATCGGGAACCGACTCTTTATTCGTGGCGATGGCGCGGGCTTAAGTCCGGACAAGGGTGTGCCTTTGCAATTCGTATCCATCGGCAAATGGCAGTGGGAATCCAAGGACGCAACCAAACCACTGCATGTGCGTCTGTATAAGAACGATGAAATTGAATGTCTTTCCCCCGGCGCACTCAACCTCGAGCCGGGGCATCAAGTCGAAGTTTCTGCTTCGTTTTAAGGATTAAGCGCCCAGACCCATTCTACGGGCAAGGACCAGTTGATCCATTGGTCGGAAAGCACTGACGTTCCAATGCAGCTTTGGGCACTTCATTTGCCAAGGTCACCAATTCATCTATGAGAATTGTCGGATCCTCTTCATACTGAAGATTGAGAAACCTCTTCAGTGCTGATTCGTAGGTTCCCGTATCCTGCATCCAAACACCGATGATCTTGGAAAATTCAGCTGACGTTTCAATTTTATGTGAAGCAGCCCCATTGCGGAAAAATTTCCACGTCAATTCCTCCTGGGGCATAATGCCGCCAAAGGCATTGAAGATTATGGGGCAACCAAAATTCAATGCCTTGGCACAGGTTGTGGTGCCACCACGAGTCACAATGACATCACTTACCTGAAGCAAAAGATGCATAATCTCCGTATAGCCTTCAATAAAGCAGTTGAATTCCGGATGATTGGCCCGCCAATGAATGAGGTCATTGTAAGCCTGCTTATTACGGCCACAGATCACGATCGCCTGACAGCGATCAGCATAACGCAACAATGAAGGCAGCAGATCAAAATGATTGTTGGCGCCATTACCCCCGGTCGCCAAAAAAACTGTGAATCGGTCTGGGTGCAGCCCGAGCTGCTTGTGACGATAGTCCCCTCTGGCTTCAACGGGTATGTGCTCGAGGTGAGCCCTCGGTCTCATCAAGTTTCCACGCACTTTGGTGCGATCTTCAGGTATCCCCTGCTTGACGGCAAAGTCTCTGGCGGTCGGCGTGCGGGAAAAATGTCGGTCCACGCTTGGTTCGATCCAATTTCGCGAGTAACCCCAACCACCGGAGAATTCTCCACAATAGGTGGCCGTGCGCACATGGTCTGCACCCAAAATTTGACGGGCCAATTGAAAATAACCCCGATTCAGGCAATCGTGCATGCTGAGCACCAGATGAGGTTTGTAGGCTTGTAAAACCTGCAGATAAAATTTCCGCCCAAACGTAACCGAACTGCTATTCAAGAAACTCAATAGCTCAACCACGGCATAAAATATTTTATGCATCCAAGGTGAACGGCGTTGGATCCAATTGTAAGTGCTCACGCCAAAGCGGTAAACAATGGAAGAATTCTCCAACATTTGCTCGATCTGCACATCGACATCGTGTCGATACAGCTGAAAACACCATTCGGCAAAGGCCTCAGCCCGAGCATCATGTCCACCTCCTGTGCTTGATGTGAGAACGAGAATACGGACTTTGGACATAATTAAAGGTCGAAATATTTCGCCTGAATTCGACGCTTGATAGCGAGCGAACCAAAGCGGGCGAGAAATGGGGCCATGTTTGCTTGGAAAAATCTGCCGCAACGCACCGTGGCGCTGCGGCGGCACAATAATGCACGCCGCAATGCATTGGCGGCATGATCGGGGGCAGGACCACTTTGCATCATACCCTCAAAAGCGGCCCATGCCCTGCTCATCGATGCCGAGAGGGGTTGTTTCGGCCGCTGCACGGATGATTCGAAATCCGTGCGGTAATCCCCAGGTCTTACATCAAGTATAACAATGGCCGAACCAGCCGTTTCAATCATGAGGCTCTCGTTCAAAGCCGTGAGTCCTGCTTTTACGATATTGTAAGTGCTTTGGAATGGGAGGGGAAACTCAGCCGCCAAAGAGGAGATATTCACCAATGCGCTGGGAGTATCTCTTGCTCGCATTTCATTCATCGCCAAATGGGAAAGGCGGGCGGGGTTGACCAACATGACTTCAATCTGCTCTTGCCACACCCTGAATTTCGTCGCCGCAAAATCACCAAACACACCGTAGCCGGCATTATTGATTACGATATCGAAACCACCGGCCGCGACAGATGCCTTCTGATAAATTCTTTCTGCTTCAGCTCCATCCTTCAGGTCCAAGGCCACCGGCGTAAATGCAGTCTCCTTCCCCCATGGGGCCAGTCGAGAAATCTCTCTGGCCGTGCCCCAGACCTGCACCCCTTCATCCAACAGCATTTTGGTAAATGCACGGCCTAAACCTGTGCTTGCGCCAGTGACAAAAGCGGTGCGGTAAAATGCAGAAAGACGGGTGGTTTTTGACACGTTAGGTGGCACGCTTGAACACAAGACTAACATTAGCCCCACCAAATCCACTGCTGTTGTTCAACACCACATGGGGCTGCGCGGGTAAGGTTGATCGGATAATATTCAACCCTTCGCACTCGGGATCCAACTTTGTAATGTGGGCCGAGCCCGGCATAAACCCGTCGCGAATCGCAATGGCGCAAAAGGCGCTCTCCATGGCTCCCGCCAACGATAGTCCGTGACCAGTCAATGCCTTGGTGCTGCTGATCGCCGGTCGGGCCGCCGGGGTCTTGAAAAA
>DFDG01000026.1:0-2189 GCA_002367815.1 Opitutaceae bacterium UBA3033
TTTTACTTCAAAAACACCATCGCCGATCTCTAGGGTGGACACATCAAAAGTGCCGCCGCCGAGGTCAAATACCGCGATTTTCTCGTCCTTCTTTTTATCGAGGCCATAGGCCAGCGAGGCCGCGGTTGGCTCATTAATAATGCGCAAGACATCCAAACCAGCGATCTTGCCGGCGTCCTTGGTGGCTTGGCGTTGAGAATCGTTGAAATAGGCTGGCACGGTAATCACGGCCTGCGTGACTTTTTCCCCAAGGTAAGCTTCGGCATCAGCTTTTAGCTTGGTGAGCACGAATGCGGCTATCTGTTGGGGGGCAAATTGTTCGGTCTTGTCGCCGACCTGTGCTTCAATGTAAGCATCGCCATTTTTGCCTTCAGTCACTTTAAAGGGTAGGCCTTTGATCTCTTCACTGATCTCCGAAAATTTACGTCCAATCAGACGTTTCGCTGAATAAATAGTGTTACGTGGATTGGTGACAGCCTGTCGTTTGGCAGCTTGGCCAACGAGTCGCTCCCCCGTTTTAGTAAACGCGACTACCGATGGCGTCGTGCGTGCACCTTCTGCATTTGGGACAACCACAGGCTCTCCGCCTTCCATGACGGCCATACACGAGTTTGTCGTTCCAAGATCGATACCTAAAATTCGGCTCATGCGAATACTTAAGCAATGCGCATGCCCAATGCCTTAGACTTACATTATATGTTTTTTCCCAATGTGTTACATTTTAATACAACAATTCATCGCATCGAATGACTGAACGCTTTCGGCCATTTTGTCTCACTCGTGTCACACCACTCCCCACTATTGTGCCACTAATAACCCAATTGGATCGAGTAGCGATTGAACCTTGCGACATAACTGACCTAGCTAACCTTATGAATCTTGAAATCGTAGTTCCAGAGGAGGTCCCGGTCATGACCCTCCCCAATATTGCATTTTTCCCGCAAGCGCTGCTGCCATTGCATATCTTTGAGCCCAGATATCGGCAAATGCTGGCTGATGCTCTCACCAAAGACCGATTGATGGCGGTGGTGGGCCTGGATCAGGATCGACTGCTTGAAGCAAATAGCTTCGAACCACCCCATCGGGTGGCCACAGTGGGCATAATAAGAGCCTGTCAAAAAAACGGAGATGGAACTTCAAATCTATTGTTACAGGGAATATGTCGGGTTGAGATCACCCACATAGCGGCGGAAGAACCGTATCGGATCGTTACGATCCGGGCATTGAACAACCAAGCGTGCAATGATCCTAAGATTAATGCCCAACTGCGGGTACAACTCGCTAAATTATTGGAATTGAAAAGGACATCCGGAGCCAAGATACCTGCTGAAATAACCGATTTCCTCCAAACCGTTGAAGACCCTGATATTTTCGTGGATCTGGCTGCTTTCAGTCTCTGCGAGGACGCATCCCTTAAACAAACCCTATTGGAAACCTTGGATGTGCGCACCCGACTGGAACTTTTCAACCAACAACTTCTAATCGAAATTGAAGGCCTCCAATTGCATAAAACCCTCCAGGGAGATTTACCCGACAACCGGATATCAGAAAACTAACAACCTGCTACGCCCCAAGGCAGACCGGGTTGGAAAATGGAGCCGAGCATCGGATTCGAACCGACGACCTACTCATTACGAATGAGTTGCTCTACCAGCTGAGCTAGCTCGGCACATGCGAAAGAACCGAACAAACTCGCCGCCAAGGCAAGCGCAAGTCTTCATTTGCTCCCAGTGCCACCTTTAGCCACAGACCTTTTCGATTATCAACTGCCCGAATGTTTGATCGCCCAAACCCCACCAGCCAGACGCGATGGTTCGCGTTTGCTGGTGGTGGACAGGGTTAAACAAACGATTAACCACCACAATTTCAGAGATCTGCCACAGTTTCTGGATACAGGCGATACCCTCATTCGCAATAACGCCGCGGTGTTGCCTGCCAGACTTAGAGCCCTGCGACCAAATGGCGGGCAAGTTGAGTGTTTTCTCCTTCGACCAATAAGTGATGAAACCACTTGGCGCTGTCTGGTCAAACCGGGCAAACGTCTGCCGATTGGATCCCAATTTTCCCATCATGAAGGAGCATTTCATGGCGTCGTTCTGGCCAAGGACCAGGACGGTTCAGCCACCGTAAAACTAACGACCAGAAACGGAGAATCCATCGTCGCAGTGGCCAATCGGCTCGGCGAAGTG
>DFDG01000026.1:2366-8120 GCA_002367815.1 Opitutaceae bacterium UBA3033
CCGCCCTATATCCAGCGCCTCGATGATACGAAACGCTCCAGTGATTTGGAGCGGTATCAAACAGTATATGCAGATCAAACCCGCCAAGTCGCTGTCGCCGCGCCCACCGCTGGCCTGCATTTTACGCCTGAGTTGCTAAAAATTCTGCATGAGCGAAATGTAGCGACCGCCAACATAACTTTGCACGTCGGTCTGGGCACATTTCGCCCCATCAAGGCGGTTCATATCGAAGACCATGACATCCATCGTGAGATCTACGAAGTGCCAGCCACGACCCAAGAAGCTCTGAAACTCACGACGGGGCGACGCATCGCCGTCGGCACCACCAGCGTTCGCACCATTGAACATTTTCTAAGAACGCAAACGCCAATAGCTGGCGCGGATTTTATCGGCGAAGCAGACATCTATATCTACCCGCCCGATAAATTTCTCGGGATCGACGGCCTCATCACCAACTTCCACCAACCACGCTCCACTTTACTTTGCCTGGTCGCTGCGTTTCTCACCCCGGGATCAACGGATGGGATTCATTGGTTCAAGGAAATTTATGCTGAAGCCATAACCCGAGAATACCGTTTCTACAGCTACGGCGATGCGATGTTGATACTTTAATCGCTCCAACCTTGCGCATTTTCCAAACCTGGATTCCCTGACCTATCCCATATATGGACAAATATATCCGTCTGCTCGTTATTCCTGCTCTTGCCTTGGGTTTCTTGAATCTGGCCCGTGCCACCGTGGAAACCTATGTGATTGATTCAGTGCACTCCTCCGTCGGATTTACCATCCGACATATGGTCAGTAAAGTCCCCGGAAACTTCACCCAATTCAGTGGCCAGATCATGCTTGATCGCGAGGACTTCGAAAAAAGTTCAGTTGAAGCCAGCGTCGAACTTTCCAGTGTCGATACGCGCAATGAGAAACGCAACGGACACCTTCAGAGTCCTGATTTCTTCGATGTGGCAAAATACACCACCGCTACTTTCAAGAGCAAAACATGGCAGAAAACAGGGGAAGATAAATATGCCGTTACCGGAGATCTTAATCTGCACGGAGTGACCAAGGAAGTTTTGCTGGAGGTCACCTTGCTTGGCTTTGGCCCCGGCATGAAGCCAAATTCGAGATTATCGGGTTGGGAAGCCACGACCAAGATCAACAAATCTGATTTTGGCATATCTGGTCCGGCCATTTTGGGCACGGTGTTGGGCGATGAGGTGACCATAAATATCACCATTGAAGCTGGCATGAAACCCTAAGCTGGGCTCAAATTCTTTTCCACGGGCGGCATTGTTACATGCCGCCATTTCTTTTTGACCAGTAATTTGTAAGCCTTAACCTGTGACTTCAGACGAACTTCAATCCCTCATTGATGATGCCACCTATGATTTCGCCATGGGTGAGGCCGAAAGTGCGATCAACAAGCTCAATCGCGCGGCCGAGGCATCACCGGAATCATTTGCGGCTTGGCATGCCTTGGCCGAAATCTATTTCAGCCTGCGCAATTTGGATGACGCGCTCCAAGCCGCAGAAAAAGCTCATGCCCTGGATAACAAAGATCTTTTCATTAATACTACGCTGTCCCGCATCTGGATGGAACGTGGAGACAAGGCGACTGCGGAAAAATATGGGGCACAGGCGAAAATGCTCAGTTGGAAAGACCAATTAAAAAATCCCCAAGAGCAAGCGGATGGCATTAATTAAAACTCAGCTCGTTGACAGGCTTGGATTAGCCCCAGTAATTTTCAACTTATGAGCGACGCGACGTATGTGTTGGAATTCGAAAAACCTTTGCGTGAGCTGACGATGCAACTGGATGCATTGCAGCAGCAATCCCTCGAGAGCAATCTAGACCTCACCAAGGAGGTCACCGCAATTGAAAAGAAAATCGATCAAACGCGCAGCGAGATCTACACCCAGCTGACGCCGTGGCAGCGAGTGCAGATCGCCCGACACCCCAAACGACCCTATGCACTCGATTATGTTGGATTACTTTGTGAGGACTTTCTGGAACTGCACGGTGACCGGCAGTTTCGAGATGATCGGGCCCTGATTGGCGGCACTGCTTTTTTCAAGGGTCAAGCCGTCATGGTCATTGCCCAACAAAAGGGTCGGGACACCAAGGAAAAGATCGCCCGCAATTTCGGCATGCCCCAGCCGGAAGGATACCGCAAGGCTCTGCGGTTATTCAAAATGGCGGAGAAATTCAATCTGCCGGTGTTAACTTTCATTGATACGCCCGGGGCATATCCTGGCATTGGTTCCGAAGAGCGTCACGTTTCCGAGGCCATCGCCGTAAACCTTCGCGAAATGGCGATGCTCAAAGTTCCGACCATCGCAGTGGTGGTGGGTGAAGGGGGTTCTGGAGGGGCGCTTGGTATTGGAGTCACTGATCGGGTCGTAATATTCGAAAACAGTTACTACTCCGTCATCTCCCCTGAAGGTTGTGCGGCCATTCTTTGGAAAGACGGCACGGCGGCACCTCAAGCGGCCCAAGCGCTCAAACTAAATGCGGCCACCTTGCTTGATTTTGGTGTCGTGGAGGAGGTTATACCGGAGCCCCTTGGCGGAGCCCATTATGATCTAGCCGCCGCCGCCGAATCACTGGGTCGAAGTCTACAGAAACATCTCAAGGATATCCAAAAACTGTCGGTGGAGAAATTACTGGAAGAACGTTACGCTCGTTATCGAAAACTGGGCATTTACGAAGAAACTCTTGTGAGCTCCTAATCGTGACTTAAATGAGCTCCACCCGGACGTTCACGATCGCACTGTCAGCAATTCTATTTTTTCGGCGCGGGCCATATTGGGACTGATCTCAATCAAGGCACCAGATAGCCTAACGTCGCCTTCCGCCACCGGAAACCGACGGGGCATGCCATCAAGGAATCGTTCAATTACTGGTTCGATTTCCCGACCAAGCACAGACGCATAGGGACCGGTCATACCCACATCGCAAATGAAAGCCGTGCCCTTGGGTAATATTCGCGCATCAGCAGTCGGCACATGCGTATGCGTGCCCAGCACAGCAGTGACGCGGCCATCAAGATACCAGCCCAATGCTTGCTTTTCGGAAGTGGCCTCCGCGTGCACTTCTACAATAATCGCATCGGTCTGGGGGAGAAGGCGTTTGATCATTCGATCCGCACATAAGAATGGGCATTCTGATTTTAGATTCAGGTATTGGCGACCCAGCACCGTAAAGACTCCCACTCGAAAACCCCGTTTCTCAATAACCAAGTGGTCCCATCCCGGGCAAGAAGACGGCAGATTGGCCGGCCGGCAAACATGTTCCAGTTGCGCTATTTCGGCCACAAAGTCGCGTTGATCCCAAACGTGGTCACCCAATGTAATCGCATCGACCCCGGCACTTAACAGTGATGCAGCAATGGCAGAAGTTATCCCAGACCCGGCCGCCGAGTTTTCGCCATTGGCTACGACAAAATCCAACGAATGTTCACGGCGAAGGGCCGCGAGTCGTTCATTTACAATATCTCTCCCGGGTCGGCCGACAATATCCCCAATGAACAACAATTTAAGCATGTGGCCAACGTGAGCCCGAAATTGGGGTCAGCCAATCGAAAAACCATATGACAATCTACTCGTCCCCTAGGCTTGCCCCTAACCCAGAAAATCACTTAGCTTCTTCCTCTTTTGTTCAGCTTATGAAATCCACCACACCACTGACTATGTTTCCAAAAGCCGAAATCGGCCGTGAAATGAAGGGTGCCGACGCCGTCGTCGAGTGCCTGATCCGTGAAGGCGTGGACACTATTTTCGCTTATCCCGGCGGGGCTTCATTGGAGCTACACCAATCTCTCGCCCATACGGATAAGATTCGGACCATCCTGCCCCGACATGAACAAGGCGGATCCTTTGCGGCCGAGGGCTATGCCCGGGCTCTGGGCAAAGTCGGAGTATGCATGGCCACCAGTGGTCCCGGCGCCACCAATCTAATCACCGCCATTGCCGACGCGTTTATGGATTCGATTCCCCTAGTGGCAATCACGGGGCAGGTGCACATCAAATTCATCGGCAAAATGGCTTTTCAGGAGACTGATTTCTACGGCATGACCCTGCCGATCGTGAAACATTCCTACCTGATCACTGACGTTCACGAACTGCCAAGAATCTTCAAGGAGGCCTTTCATCTTGCCCGCAGCGGTCGGCCAGGTCCGGTGATAATCGACATACCTAAGAATGTGCAACAGGAGGTGTTTCGTCCCGTTTACCCTGCCACCGTCGAGTTCAGTAATCCTTACGTCGCTTGCGCACATGAGGCCACCGACGATCAGTTGAAACAGATTTTGGCGCTCATTGCCGAAGCCAAAAAGCCGATGATTTATGCAGGTGGAGGCATCATTTCAGCCGAAGCTTCTGTAGCCTTAAAAACTTTTGCTGAAAGCACCAATATCCAAGTGGCCACAACCCTGATGGGCTTAGGCGCATTCCCGGAATCCCATCCACTTTCCATGCATTGGTTTGGCATGCATGGCGCCGCTTATGGCAATTGGGCGGTGGATCAATGCGATCTGCTACTCTGTTTGGGAGCTCGTTTTGATGACCGCATCACCGGAGACACCAGTAAATTTGCTAGCGAAGCAAAGATCGTGCACGTGGATATCGACGCCTCGGAGCACAACAAGAACAAGACCGTCCAACTCGCGGTGGTGAGTGACATCAATTATGCGTTGACCCGTTTAAATGAGCTGATTGAGGTGGCAAAATTTACCCCACCGGAAACATCAGCATGGCACAAGCTGGTGGCAAAATGGAAAGAGGAGCACCCATTTGAATACGAGCCCAGCAAACATATTCAGCCACAAGAAGCTATCTCGGTTCTCTACGATTTAACCCAGGGCGACGCCATCATCACCACCGGGGTTGGACAGCACCAGATGTGGGCGGCGCAGTTCTACCGTTTCAACAAACCTCGGCGTTTCATCAGCTCACTTGGACTCGGTGCGATGGGCTTCGGTTATCCAGCGGCACTGGGGGCAAAAGTTGCCTGCCCTGACCTGCAAGTCATCGATATTGATGGCGATGGTTCCTTTGCGATGAACATCCAGGAATTGGCCACCGCCAAAATCGAAAAAATTGCAGCCAAGGTCATTATCCTGAACAACCAACATCTAGGCATGGTGGTGCAATGGGAGGATCGCTTCTACGACAGCGTCCGGGGCAACACCATTCTGGGTGACGAGAAGAATATAGGCGGCCCGGAAAATATTGACGGCCTCTATCCTGACTTCGTGAAAATAGCCGATGGTTATGGCGTGGCCGGCCGGCGGGTGATCAAAAAAAGCGAACTTAAAGCCGCCATCCAGGAGATGCTGGATCACGACGGACCTTATGTGCTCGACGTGATAGTGCCTTACTCGGAACACGTATTGCCTATGATCCCCGCAGGAAAATCAGTTAAAGAAATGCTGCTGAAGTAAGCAACTGGGCAACCGGACAATTTGAGCCCGCACTAGGTGCGGGCTTTTTTATTTTTCCGTCATTACATGGACTCCATCCCAATCAGCCGGTGGGGAATCGATTCGATATTTGGCGACAATATCTAGATACACCAATGACGGATTCTTCGATACCCCAGGAGTAACTCCCGGCATGTTTGGCTCGATATCTTTACTTTTCTCAAAGCAAGCCTGTGCTCCGTCCCAATCGAGGGCGTAATGCTTATCGAGCCCTTCTTCAAATAACCGGAGGCATTCCCTTGTCTGGTCAGTGACATTCTCTTTTAAGCCCACGATT
>DFDG01000026.1:8288-9119 GCA_002367815.1 Opitutaceae bacterium UBA3033
CATTCTCTTTTAAGCCCACGATTTCATATATCGGCACGGCGCGTGATCTTCCCTTTACGACAATCCGACCCAGTCGACGAAATACTAGTCGATCACCGCCGTGCGTTTCGCAAGCAAGTTTGGTGGCCTCGGCACACATCGAGTAAGCGCCCCAAGCTTTAGCGCCAGACTCCATCCGGGCAGCAAGATTCACGTTATCACCCATCATGGTATAATTGAAACGCGTGCGACTGCCCATGTTGCCGATCATGCAGACCCCGGTGTTAAGACCAATACGGGTTTGCATTTCCCAAACTATCTCCGGCCATTTGTCCAACTCCTTCTTCCATTTATCACGAAGTTGACCTAGTTTATAATGTACTCGTTGGGTGGCCACACAGGCACGAAAAGCATGATCTACCGCCGGGATGGGCGCCCCAAACATGGCAACCACGGCGTCGCCAATATATTTGTCGAGCGTTCCGCCTTCCTCCTGCACGATATCGGTGCAAGCCGTCAGATATTCATTCATCAATTCAACCAATGGACCCGACCCCAACACTTCGGAGAAAGTTGAGAACGATTGTATGTCTGAAAAATAGGCTGTGATTTCGGAATCATGACCGCCCAACTGTGGGTCGTCGCCGGATTCAACCATCCGCGTTACTAGCTCGGGTGAAACGTAAGCACCAAACATACCCTTGATCCGCCCTTTCTGCTTTTGCTCCTCCAACACTTGCCAAACCAGGGCCGCAAAACTCGTCATAAAGGCAGATCCCAACGGTGCCGACATAGGTAACAGAAGATGGGTTTCCCGGAAAATCTGAAAACAGAAAGCTACATATACGGCGC
>DFDG01000026.1:9238-15966 GCA_002367815.1 Opitutaceae bacterium UBA3033
GAAAGCTACATATACGGCGCCAGCCAGCACGGCCATGATCTTGGTAAAAATACCGCTTCCCCCTCCGGTTATTACCAGTCCAGTGATGAGCAGCGTCAAACCGAAGACTAAGAAATAAGAAATGTTTAGTGAGAGGTGGCTGATAAACTTACCGGAAACAATCGTCTTTAGCAGGTTTCCGTGCACCCCCACTTTGGGCACCGGCACCGCATCAAAAGGCGTGGTCGCCAGATCCTGCATCAAGGGATCGGTTGGACCAATCAACACGACAGCGTCTTTAAAACCATCTTGGGCAAAAAATCTCTCACCGGTCACCCGTTCCTCCTCAACTTCCGACTTTAACAATTCGGCGTAATTAAAAACGGTCGAGAATCCGAGTCTTGGATTATTTTCAGGCGCAGCCCAGGTGGAGAACCAGTTAACCTCCAATAGTTGACCATTTTTCAGCGGAACGCTCACCAGCACTTCCCCATCTGGCTGCACCAGTTCGAGAAGATCATCTTTAACTCTTAATCCATCTGGCCCCAATCCATAATATAACCGGGCCAACTCCAAACTCAGGTGATAGTAGGTGCGAACTCCACTGGGTGCAAAAAGCGGGACCCACCGCGTTCCCCCATCCAACGTATCAATGAGACCGATATTGGGTGGGTTCCAAGGCATCTTTTGCCCCACATTAAAAGCTGGGAGTTCAGGTGGGGCCAATTGGTCGATCGGACCAAACTCATTCGTCAACAACGGCAGCTCACGGCTTTGTTTTTTTCCGTTGATGTCGCGAAAAGTAGATGCGCCGTAGGCTGCGGCAAGGACTACAGGGGGATTATTCCAAAGATAGCGAGCGAACTCCCGGTTGCCATTTACATACTTGGTGTGATCCACCGACTCAGAGACCCCATTGTCGGAAAGCACAAAATCAAACCCGACTGCCCGGGCCCCACCATGCGTAATAAGGGCTTGGGCCACTCGTGAAAAATACATCCGACTCCAAGGGAATCCTCCAATTTCATCAATTGATTGGGAATCAACATCGACATAAACCACTTTAAGCGGAGCCGGAATTTCGTTTCTAAACTGGTATCGCCAATCCGTGAACTTGGTCTCCACGAAATCCAGCCACCCGCTGGCACTCAATACGCACCATAACAGTGGGATTGGCGTTAGGAGCAACCAGCGCAGAGAAAGCAGTTTCTTCGCCTTAGATAGAGCCATCTCCGTTCACCCTAGCTGCACGTTCAACAAACGGAAGCAGATTTACCTCCAAGCCTGTTGGCAATTTCAGTCACCCGATCACTCAATTTGATCAGGTGAGAATTACTGGCCCACAAAACGTCTCGGAAGATTATCGACCGTCGCCTGAAGTCGTGCGGGGGGTGGACGATGTCGCCGGTGGTCCAGTGGTCCCAACTTCAGTTTTCTCCTCCGTGGTCGTAGTAGTGGTTGTGGTGGTTGGCGTAGGAGTAGCGGCGCGGGCAGGTGCGGAAGTAATTACCACGGTAGCCACTGCCGTCGCTGTTTCCTGAACTTGGGCTGCAACTGCTGCCTGAGTTTGCGGAGTCGTAGTAGTTACTACCACCGGTGTGCTTGGACCCGCCGTCACCGTTACAACACCAGTCGTCGCATCGACTTCTACATCAAACAATACTTCGACCTCCTGATTGTCGGGGATAGAAAGTTCACTGGGCATGTTCACGGTGCCTGATGCCAGCACCACGTTCCCTTCCACGGTAGTCAGTGAGAAAAATGCGCGACCAGTGCCATCAGGCCGAAATACAATTCGAAAGGTGGTGCCACGAATACCCGCCGCACCAACCGGGGTGTTAACGGTAAAAGTAGAACCAGCGTCAGCATTCAATTTCTTGACGTTACCCACCAACTCGCCGCGGCTGAGGTGAAGCTTGGTGGTTGAAACTGTGGGTTCTGCAGTCATGGAAGCCAATGAGATCTCTTCCGCAAAGGGATCCTGTAAAAACTCATCGATCGAGAGGGAGGAATCATGAGCCAGATTTACTGACGCACCATTGGAAAACACCAACACGACACTGGAGTCATTGGCCGTATTGACCACGTAACCTTGGGTTAATTCTGAACCACTTTCCAAAGTGATTGTATCACCATCCTTGGTTGCCGTGACCGAACCCGTCACTTTGGCTACTTTAATGGCACCGGGTGGGCGAACCGATTCCTGTTGTCCCGATGCAGAGACCGATCCGAATGATGCAAACGAAACTAACAACAGCCATGAGAGTAGCTTTTTATTCATGATATTTTAGGGATTAAGTGCCTTGCTATCTAACGCCAATTGCTGGCATAAACGCTGGGCAGTGAAATTTCCAGGGTCAAGACGCAAGCAGTAGTCCAACGCCGCCAAAGCTTGAGGCATAGTGGAACGCTTCAAGCTCAGATGAAATCCTTGGTAAAACCACACTGAGGAATTAGCGGGAGCCAACAGCATCGCCTTGATCATATCACCACCCGCATCCAACCAATTGCCCTGCATATCATTGCCCACGGATCGTCTAATCCAAAATTCCGGGACTACCTCCGATATCGCCAAAGCACGGGACGCATATTCGGCCGCTTCCTGACCAAATTTCGCCGCATTCTTAGGTTCAAGGTGACCCCAAAGGGCATTCACCAAAGATAGATCAGCCCAAGCTTGAGCATTTTTTACATTAATTTTAGTGGCTCGCCGCAGACTTACATCAGCAGAAATCAACGTGGCTCGATAGATATCTTCCGAGATTTCATGTTGCCATAAAGTGTCGAGCGCCTGACGGGCAGAATAACGCAGGGATTCAGATCGATAGAATGGATAAATTCCAGCGATCCCACCCCACCCCAAGCCCAATACCGCGAGAATTACCACAGGTCTCTGCACTTTATTTGGCGCCGAAATATTATGCAATCCGATGGGCCACACCCGCTGCACCAACAGGGCAGAAAGTATGGCGAAAAGCATGCCCAAGGCGGGAATCTTAAAATGAAAATCCACGAACAACTGGGCGGCAAAAGCTAACATGCCGACCGCAATTGCCTGCCAAAAAAGAGGCTCATCCATAGCCTGATGTTTGCCCGGAGGTGATTGAGAAATCCGACGACGACGCAGACCGATTAGAACCACCGATGCAACGGCACCGAACGAAAACACGAAGCCTACCACGCCATAATCGCTCAATGTGTTCAGGTAATCATTGTGCGCCCATTGCGGCTCCATTTGATAAAGCACCGGCCGGTGTTTTTCAAAAAGAATATTGTAGCTGCCCGCTCCGCTACCCGTTGCAGGATTACTACGAAATAATTCCCATGCGCCCCGCCACATGACAGGTCGCGTCCATTCACCTGATTCGTTGATCATGGCATGGTATCGATCTCTGACAATTGGACTAAGGGTAAAAAGCAACATTCCGACCAATACGATGACACTGCCCACACCAACCACCGCACTCAATCGCACCCACCAGCTCCGGCGCATCGCAAATAAAGGCCAAATCATCAGGGCCAAAGCCAGTGCAGCCCAGCCACCGCGGCTAACCGTAAGTAAGAGACTGAAAACACAGCATATCCCTAGATAGCCGAAAAATACGCGCTGCAAGGCCGTCGCAGTTCGCCGCACCGCCAACACCCAAATCGCCGGAGTGATCAGAATAAAAAATGCCGCCAAACTATTTGGAATGCCAAATGGGCCACTGGATCGACTCAGAAACTGCAGCGATTGCAAACGCCCCAGCATCATCCACTCGGGTTCCACGAAATGCTGATAAGCAGCCAACACCGTGGCCACTAGGGCCAGACAGCCGATAACCAGCAAAAGGTCTTTCTGGGCCGAAATGAGGTTCACTCCGTTTAGCACCACCCAAAAAGTGACGAACAGATTTGCCCATAACATCCAATCGTGCCAACCCAACCAAGGCACTGGAGTAACCCAAATAACATTGGCCGCGGCATAGATCAAAAATGGCACAAAAATCCACCCGACCGGATGCAAACGCGCTTCGACTTCTGACCAAACCCGACTGATCAAGTGCACCATCAAAGTCAGAACCGTAAGCAAGCTGGTCACCAGCATCGTTTCCGGTCTGTAGCCGCCCAGACAAAGCGTGGTCCAAACCAAATTCACCGATAGCAGACAAACCAGGGTCCAATTGATAATAACTGCCCGGTGCACTTTGGTCGCCTTCATCTGAGTCACAACCCTAGTTCAAACCACCCCGAACTGTTGCGGCGACAAAATTCCCTCAGTCAGGCCATCAAACAAAAAACGCCACCCCAATACGGGATGGCGTGCAAATCCAAAGAATGGATACGGATCAACTCGTTGGCACCGTTTGAATCGTCTTAAGGATTCGGCCCGCCACCAAGTATGGATCGGCCGCCGAATTTGGCCGGCGATCCTCAAGGTAACCTTTGTAGCCATCGTTCACGAAACTATGCGGGATACGAATTGAAGCTCCGCGATCCGCCAAACCATAGCTGAACTTGTCGATGGATTGGGTTTCGTGGAGTCCGGTTAGGCGCATGTGATTGTCTGGTCCATAAACGGCAATATGTTCGTCCAGATGTTTGCTGAATGCAGCCATCAGTTTTTCAAAGTATATCTTTCCGCCAACTTTGCGCATGTGATCGGTGGAGAAGTTGGCATGCATACCGGAGCCGTTCCAATCGAGCGGCTGATTGAAGGGACCACGAATAGGCTTACATTGCCATTCAATATCCAGTCCGTAGGTCTCAGCGAGACGAGCCAAAGTATAGCGGGCGACCCACATCTGATCGGCGGCACTACGGGGACCTTTGCCAAAAATCTGAAACTCCCACTGGCCCTTGGCCACCTCGGCATTGATCCCTTCAAGGTTAATGCCGGCATCGAGACAAATATCGATGTGCTTTTCCACAATCTCACGGGCAATACTGCCTACGCTACTATAGCCAACCCCCGTGTAATAAGGACCTTGAGGAGCAGGGTAACCGCTCGGAGGAAATCCCAACGGAGCACCCTCTTCATAGAAGAAATATTCCTGTTCAAAACCGAACCAGGCATCGGCCGCATCCGGGATGCTGGCGCGACTGTTGGAAGGATGCGGTGTTTTACCATCCGGCATCATGACTTCACTCATAACCAACACGCCATTCTTTCGGGTGCTGTCGGGAAAGACCGCCACCGGTTTGAGCAAACAATCGGAACTCTTACCTTCAGCCTGTCGGGTAGAGCTTCCGTCGAAGCCCCACATTGGCAGATCTTCGAGCTTCGGAAAGCTGCCGAATTCCTTGATTTGAGTCTTGCTACGCATTCCAGCCAACGGCGTGTAGCCGTCCAGCCAGATGTATTCGAGTTTGAATTTTGCCATATCAGTTAGATTTTAATGCAGGGTTTTTTGGAATTACAGTAACACCGGGGAAATACTTGAAGTAACCCCCGATAGTTAATGGAAAATTACCAAGAATAAAGCACCTTACATGCCATCAACTGCAAGAAACCAGACATAATTATTATTTTCGCCTATAATCATTTAAGTTGTTGATTTTCAATATTCAATGATACTGAACCCACCCTTGCTTCCGATCGAATAAACCGCATCCTTCAGCTATACCGCCACCCAATGCCGGACATCAAAGACACAAAACGAGCACTTGTTCGCATCGGCTACGATGGAACAGTACAAAAAACGTTTCGTGGCCACGATGCTGAGAAAAGATTCGCAAACGAAATTCGGATTTTGAGACATCTTGAAGCAAAAGGGTGTGATTTCGTTCCCCGCTTATTGAAGAGCGAACCGGAGAACTTGAAAATCGTGACCACCAACTGCGGCTCACTCGTAGAACACATAGGTGATGAACGACTTAAATCACTTTTTTCAGAATTAGAGGAATTCGGTGTGCAGCACGACGATCCCTACGTTCGCAATGTGACTTATCGGGTTTCCGATGGCCGGTTTTGCCTGATTGATTTCGAACTCGCCACCCTCCTCCATCAATCCGAGCCACCTGCCGGCCAACGAATAGTGGATACGGCAGTACCCCAAACTCCACCACGATGACCAACTCAAAATTGGCTGCACCGGATATCCGCTGGTCAGGACAGACCCATCTGGGGAAAGTCAGACCCAACAATGAAGATGCTTTTCTCGGTCTCAGTTTTTCAGGACATGATGTGCAATACCTGGGCAAAACCGGCGAAGCCTCCATTACCAATACCGACTTCGTATTTGCAGTCAGTGACGGTATGGGCGGAGCCCAATCGGGTGAATTTGCCAGCCGGATAACCATTGAAAAACTATCCCACTGGTTGCCGAAAAGTTTTCAAGTATCCGCCCAAGGAGTTTCAGTAAACCAGACCGATATCCTGGATGAAGTATTTCTTTCCATCCATGCTGAACTGCTAAAATTAAGTCGTAGCTACGAGGAATGTCGCGATATGGGAACCACGTTGAGCATGGGATGGTTCACGCCGGAGCGTATGTATTTCGGCCACATCGGTGACAGTCGGATATACCATTTACCCCAAGGCGGTGGCATCCACCAGTTGACGCATGACCATACGCATTCCGGTTGGTTGCGGCGCAAGGGTCAGATCAACGAACGGGAAGCTCGCTCTCATCCCATGCGCCATTCGCTAAATCAGGCCTTGGGTGCTGGCCGTCAGATTGTGGAGCCTCAGATCGGGGCCGTCGTCTACGAACCGGGGGATCGGTTTCTCTTATGTTCCGATGGCTTAATTGACGGACTTTGGGATC
>DFDG01000026.1:16222-16557 GCA_002367815.1 Opitutaceae bacterium UBA3033
CGACCTTCACAGATGATGACCGGCTGTCACCCGCCCAACGCCTAATCAAAGAATCGCTCGAGCGCTCAGGTCGCGACAACCTTACTGCCGTCGTGGTTGAGACCAATACCGGATCATCTCTGCCGCCCCAAAGTCCACCGCAGTGAATCAAAATCTCATCTTTGTTTACGGCACCCTAAAACGGGGCGGGAAATATCATCACTATTTGATCGACCAAAAGTTCGTATCCATGGGCCGCACCACCGCCAGATATACCCTGTATCAACCCGCCGACTATCCTGCGATGGTTCGCGATGAAACTGATTCTGAAGGAGTGCTGGGCGAACTATGGAGCG
>DFDG01000026.1:16691-17202 GCA_002367815.1 Opitutaceae bacterium UBA3033
CTCAGTGTCATTGGCTCCGCCGCATACCCATCTCAAGGTGGAAACCTATATTTATTTACGCTCCATGGAGGGTCACCCCCACGTGGGATCAACGTGGCATTAACCTGCAAAATCAGCGCTTCCTGAGATCTTTGGCCGACACCCGTTTGACATGAACAAACTTGGCCCGGAACAATTCATCCATCGTTTTCAAAGTTTCCTGCGGAATTCGTTTAATCAATTCCTCAAGGGGTGGTAGATCCCCGATCGGTTCTGCTTCGTCGGTTACCGGCGGCGCACTCACTGCGTGATTACTGGCTTCCTCACCCAGAAATACTGACTCTTCTTCGTCACTCGGTCCTACCGGGACATCGTCCTCTTCATTCGTTTCAACCGCTGTATCTGCTTCCTGATGAACCATAGGAGATTCAACCGCAGGTTGTGCAACTACCCGGACAGGAGCGGTTCTTTCGACCCGTTTTAAACGCGCCCCAAGTCCCTCTTCCAATCTTTCAATCAGTCCTTTTTTTTT
>DFDG01000026.1:17476-17632 GCA_002367815.1 Opitutaceae bacterium UBA3033
TTTTTTTTTCGCTGCCTGCCGGATTAGCTTCCGACACGGATTCGGCCAGCGTGGCCAATTCTTTGATCAGTGAATCAATTGCCCGCGAGCGGCTTGCTTCCACCGCTTTGAGCAAGGTGACTTCGAAATTTATTTTTTCCGCCAAACCCAATTTCA
>DFDG01000155.1:0-2061 GCA_002367815.1 Opitutaceae bacterium UBA3033
ACGCTCTTCCGATCTACCATGTGCCGAAGAGATTGGTCAGTCCGACATACATCAACGGCAGGATGCTCTGGGTGTAGATCGCGAGACCGATGACCGTCGTATAAATCAACACATAGATGCGCGCCCGAAAATAGATTTTGGGAAACTCACTTTCCGGAATGTAGGTTTTTTCCTCCGGTCGCATGCGGCCCCGGGCGTGGGTCAGAATCTGGCCGAAGTAATTGCGATAGACTGCCAGGTTAAAAATTCCCCACGCCATCCGTTTGAGATTGGGTGGCCGCGGCACGGCGATTTCCGGGTCGCGGCCGACGATGATCGTGTCGCTGTGGTGGCGGGTGTGACTCCAGCGCCAGAGGGTCGATTCGCGCATGATCATGAACGAGGCAATCTCGTAAAGCACGCGGTTCATCCAATCGGATTTGAAGGCGGTGCCGTGTTCGGATTCGTGCCAGCGAGAATCGGAGGTCGAGGCGTAGAGCGCGGCGTAAATCAGGTAAGGGATGGTCGCCCACCATGAGCCCCAGAGCACATAGGTGGCATAGGCACTGCAGAAAATGAGAGCGACCCACAGCATGGTGTCGCGAATCGCGGGGCCGTCACGGCGTTCGAGTAGTTTGCGCATTTCGGCGCGAGGCACCGGGCATTGATACCAATCGGCTTCGGCGAGACCCTGCTCGATCGCCTTGGCGGCGTTTACGCCAACCAGACTGTAATCAGTGATGGCGATAGGACGTGGGAACGTCACGGAGGAATGCTCTTCACTCATGGCAATAGATGGATCTGGCGGTCAGAGGTGCGAGAAGGCGTAAATCGTGGTGCGACGCTGCGTAGAACCCGGCTGCACTAGAATATCGCCGAGTTCAGGATGGCTGCCGCCGTCGGGATAACCCTGACATTCAAGGCAGAGCGCGCCGTGTTGCGGGTAGATCCGGCCGGACTTGCCGATCAAATCACCTTCGAGTGACACCCCGGTGTAAAACTGGAGGCAGCAATCATTCGTGCTCACTTCCAGAGTGCGGCCCGAGGAAGTATCAACCACTCGCGCGATCCGAGTCACACTCTTACTGGCGGATGGACGCAGGAGATAGTTTTCGCCGTGCGATTTGAAGAGATGCGGCAAAGCGTCGCCCATTCGGCGGGCTTCGCGAAAATCACTGGCGGTGCGGGCGACGGGTTGTCGCTGGCCGGAAAGAGTCATGTCATCATCCGTCATCACACATGCTTCAGCGAATATCTGCACGGTGTGGTCTTCGATGGTGCCCGATCCTTCTCCTGCGAGATTGAAATAGGAATGATTGGCGAGACTGAGTGGGGTGACTTGGTCGGATGTCGCTTCCGACTCGATGATGAATTCGTTGTTCGCGGTGAGGGTGTAGGTGATGGCGACATCGAGGTTGCCGGGGTAGCCTTCTTCCCCATCGGGACTGTGGTAAGTGAGCCGCAAAGAGTCTGCCCTATCGGGACGTGATACGGGCTCGGCCGCCCAAACGCGTTTATCAAATCCAACATCACCGCCGTGCAGATGATTCGGGGCTTGGTTACAAACGAGTTGATAGGTCTGGCTATTCCCCGTAAGCAGGCCGCCGGAAACGCGGCCGGCGATTCGACCGATAATCGCACCGAAATAGGGATGTCCGGCGACGTAGGCGTCGAGATTATCGAAACCCAACACGACGTCGGCCATGCGACCTTCACGGTCGGGCACGTGCAGCGCGGTAACAATGCCACCGTAAGTAATTACCTCAAGTGAAGCGCCGGCGAAATTGGTCAGGGTATATTTTTCTACCGATTCGCCGGTGGGCAGAGTGCCGAAAGGTGATGAAGTCATAAATCAGTTCGACAGGGGTGAGGTTACGGAAAAGAAATGATCGGCGGAGTTATTTGTGCCGCTGCCAGTCGAATTTATTCTGGTCAATCCAACGGTAGTGATCGGCGTAACACAGACCGGCGGCAGAATTTTCGTCGAGGATCACGGTCGCACGCGGATGTAGTTGGAGCGCCGATCCTGGGCAGATGGCCGCGAGTGGTCCCTCGATCATATCCTCGACCGCCCGAACTTTA
>DFDG01000155.1:2223-20242 GCA_002367815.1 Opitutaceae bacterium UBA3033
CCCGAACTTTAGCGGGACCGAAAGCCAGCAACAACACCCGTCGGGCATCAAGAATGGTGCCGATACCCATCGTGAGGGCGTGCTTGGGCATAGCTGCCAACGAGCCAAAAACTGAGCTGTTATCTTCGAGCGTTTGCTTGGAAAGAATTTTGATCCAAGTACGGGAACGCAGCGACCCGGTGGGTTCGTTGAAACCGATGTGCCCATTGCGACCCAGCCCCAGAAGCTGAATATCGATGCCGCCCGCATCAATAATGCGTTGTTCGTAGCTGCGACACTCCACATGCATATCCGCCGCAGTGCCATCGGGCACGTGGGTGCGTTTTTGGTCGATATTGATATGCTGAAAAAGATGCTCCCGCATGAACCATCGATAGGACTGATCATGCGTCGCGGGCAGGCCGACATATTCGTCGAGGTTGAAAGTCGTGACCTTACTGAAATCGAGCCCCTCGTCGCGATGCATGCGGATCAATTCCTGATAGAGTTGCAACGGGGTGCGTCCGGTGGCGAGGCCGAGCACGGCGTCAGGTTTTTCTCGGACTACGCGAGCGATAATCTTGGCGGCGAGGAGGCAACCGGTCTCGGGGTTTTCGCGGATGAGGACTTCCATGACTGCAGGCTAGGCTCACGATGTCGCGAGGGGAAACTCAAAAACTGTCATTGTGGGTGACCAAGATTATGCTACGTGCTTAACATTTCGATATCGCAGGACGATACTCAGTGTTTGAGTCGGGCCTGCAGCTTTTTGACTTCGGGGCTGATGGCGCCGCACGCTCCGCCGCCGCATCCGGAATCTTTTTTACGAAAGGCGCGTCGCACCAACCAGACGGCCGCAATGGCGACCGCGAGGAGCGAGAGTAGCGTTTGAATTTCCGGAGTCATGGCTTAGAAGCCGAAGGCAGTCCCGACCTGATAAACAACTAACGACAAAATCCACGCAGTGCCAGTCATGTAAGCAATTTGGAACAACGGCCAGCGCCAGGAGTTGGTTTCGCGCTTCACGACCGCAACGGTCGCGACACACTGCATGGCGAAGACATAGAACACCATGAGGGTGAAACACACCAACGGGGTGAAGAGTGGTCGACCATCGGGCCAGGTGGCCACCGCGAGCGCCTGACGCAGAGGCGTGGTGTCCTCGCCATCGTCTTCGGCGTTGAAGACGACGCCCATGGTGGAAACGAAAACTTCACGGGCCGCAAACGAGCTGATGAGCCCGATGCCAATTTGCCAGTCGAAGCCCAAAGGTTTGATGGCAGGTTCAAGGAAGTGACCTGCTTGACCAGCGAAACTTTGGGCGAGCTGCTCCGAGGCATTGACGCCTTCCGGCGCTTTGGGATAGGCGGCCAGAAACCAGAGCACGATTGAAATACCCAGAATGATCGTGCCGGCCCGCTTGAGGAAGAGCCACGCGCGTTCGATCATGTGCAACGCGACATCTTTGATGGCGGGCATCCGGTAAGGCGGCAGCTCCATTATCATGAGTGGTGGTTCGCCTTTGAGCAGGGTGCGTTTAAACAGCCAGGCGAAGCCAAAGGCCCCGGCTGTGCCCATAAAATACATCAAGATCATGATGCCCACCTTTGTCAGCAAGGGGACGCGGTCACCCGGAACCAGCGCCGCGATCATGAGCAGATAAACCGGCAGGCGAGCTGAACAACTCATCAATGGTGCGACCAAAATGGTGACCAGGCGATCCTTGTGGTCCTCGATCGTGCGCGTCGCCATGATGCCAGGAATGGCGCAGGCGTATGAACTCAACATGGGGATGAACGATTTACCGTTGAGCCCCACCCGGCTCATCAGCCGGTCCATGATAAATGCCGCGCGCGCCATGTAGCCGGTGCTCTCCAACAAGCCGATGAAGAAAAACAAAATCAGAATTTGCGGGAGAAAAATGATCACTCCCCCCACTCCGGCCACCGCACCATCAGTCACCAAGTCGCGTAAATCACCGGCCGCCATGTTGCCCTTAACCCAGTCCGCGACCGCGGCGACATGATCGTCGATCCAGTTCATCGGATATTCCGCGAGAGTGAAGATGCTCAGAAAGAGCAAGGTCATGATACCACCGAGCACCAACCAGCCCCAGACCGGATGCGTGACGAAGGCATCGATGCGATCGCTATGGCTGGGTCCCGATAGGACTTCCTTTTGCTCGACCGTATCGGAACAAATCAGGTTTATAGCATCGTAGCGTGAGCTCACGAGTGATTCTGCCCAGTCGGTGCCTTCCCCCCGCCAACGGGTTTGCCAGCTCTCGAGGATTGCCGTGGTTTTGGCATGCAGCGGAGTGGATCCCGCGACCCGCACGGAATTATGATCGGTTAATAAAAGCAGGGCTTCGGCCCGTGCGATCAGGGGAGATTTTTTACTGTGCTCGGTTAGCGAGGCTTGAATTTCCGAAACAGCGGGTGCGATCGCGGCGGGGATATCCCAAGCGTGGCGCGAGAGGGGCAGATCGGCGCGGCTCATCGCGAGGCGCAGTTCCACCAAGCCCTTTCCGTTGATGGCTTCACACGGAATGACGGGGATGCCCAGTTTGTGTTCCAAGCGGGCGATGCGGATGTGGATGCCGGAATTTTTTGCGACATCCATCATGTTGAGCACGAGGATGACCGGACGACCGAGATCCAGGATTTGATGAACGAGGTAAAGATTTCGTTCCAAATTGTTGGCATCGACGATACAGAGGATGCGATCCGGTTGGGGCGTATCAATGCGGCGACCGAGCAGCACGTCGCGAGTTACGGCTTCATCCGGAGAGCGCGCGGCGAGTGAATAAGCACCGGGCAGATCGATGATCATCATCGGCTGGCCATGCTGCGAATAGGTGGTGCCGATTTTCTTTTCGACGGTGACGCCGGGGTAATTGCCGATTTTTTGTTTTAACCCCGTGAGAGCATTGAAGAGTGTGCTCTTACCGCAGTTGGGATTACCTACGATCGCGTAAATCGGTTGACGCGAGGCCGGACTCGCATGACCGGAAGCCGAGATGTGGGCAGGCGTGGCCATGACAGATCAGTCACTCTTGGGCTCGACCAGAATATGTTCTGCTTCGGTTTTGCGCAGCGTGAGGTGATAGCCGCGCAATTTGATTTCAAGCGGATCGCCCAAGGGCGCCGTGCGCACGAGAGTCAAAGGACTGCCAACGAGCATACCCATTTCACGCAAGCGAACCCCGGTATTACCGGTAAGACGAAATTCGCGGACGGTGGCGGAAGTGCCGACAGCGAGTTCGGAAAGTCTGATTAACGCGGCCATGCGGTCGGCCTTAAATTGCTTTGGCAATCTGCTCGACGTAAATCTGACGGGCTGCGCCGTGGCTCAGAGCGATCCTTGTGCCATTGACCTGACACAGGATGGTCTCGGTGCCGGAGACTTTGGTAATAACGGCGGCTTCACCAAAACCCATTTCGCGCACTCGTTGGCAAAACTGGGCGTCACCAGTGAGTTCGAGCACGCGACCCATACCACCGGCCGGTAATTGGCAAAGCGGTTGATGCTTGGGGTTATTTTGCTTAACCTGATTCATGGCGAATTATCTATAGTCCAATGAGACTCAGTTTCAATGTCAATCAAGGGCACAATTTTATTAGTCATGCGCTGGGGCCACAAAACTACGCTAGCGATCGGATAACATCTGCCTTTTATGCCGACCCAATAATTTCGTGGGTATGGCGTGACCGCCTATTTATCCACTGGGTAATTCGTGGTTGGCCCAACGGACCGACCCTCCCTACTCATTGCGCGATCATCTGAAGCATCGGTCGATAGGCTGAAAGGTTCCGGATCGGGTAAGTCCCGAAGCAAGCATGCAGAAAAAAGGCGCACCGCAGAGGTGCGCCTGAAAAAGGCAGAAGAAATATGGCAGTCTCAGCCACCCGAGGGGCTGACAAGCAAGGCGTTAAGGGGACCTGAGACGATGGCAATGCCCGACAGCGTGGAATTCAAGGCAGCGATGAGATTGGCCAATCTATCCTGAAGTGAAGCACCAAGGGTCGTCCCGATAGTGGACGCAGCAAGATTAAAGACACCTTCAATGCCCGCGACGGAAGTGCCCAAGGTATTCGTAGCCGTTACAAGCAAGGCAGAGACATCAGTGGTGCTACTATTCATAGAAACCGCCACGCGCTGGTTGCCGAGATTCACCGTAAGAAGAGTGAAGGTAACAGTTCTGATGTTTTGAGAAGGATCGACCACCGTGATGGGCGGGGCGGGCGTCGGGTTGGAAGCCGTGGGCGCCGTAACTGTGGTCGTGGCCACAGCGGCGGCGACACTGACACCAGCAGTATTACCCGCAATTGTGGCGGCAGAGCCGGCAGCCAAAACGACGGCACCGGCTTGGGCAGCGCCAACGGTGTTGACGGCGACTTGGGTCACTGCGCTCATGGAACTGGTGGCAGCGGCGGTGGCATTGCCCGTTGCAGCACCGGCACTCACCGCACCAGAGGAAGCACCTGAGGAGGCGGCGCTAAGAGCAGTGGAGCCGACAACGGCCACAACCGCGTTCACGGAGGCGGTGGAGGCGGCGGAAGAGGCAGCTTGAACGGCGGCAGTAACCTGAGCTGCAGTCACAGGGACGCCACTTACAGTAGCGGCGGTGGTTGCGGCGCTCACGGCACCTTTAACCGCACCCGAGGAGGCGGCTGAGGTGATGGCGGTGATGGCAGCGGAGGAGGTCGTAGCACCACCCGAGGCAGTGACGGCACCGGCGGTGGCGGCCTAAACAACTGTCGCTACACTGGCCCCAGAGGCGACGGCGGTTTGCACGACGGCTTGGGTGACCGCGGCGACGGAGGCGGCTCCGGCTTGGGCAGCCAACGTGGTGACGGCGCTAGTAATGGCGGCGGCGTCGGTCAGAACGATGCCAGCCCGAGACATAGCCGCAGCGATCGCGATTGTGGCGCCTTCGCCACCAGCCTGAACATCGGCTATTTCTGCATCGGTGAGTTGGAGATCTTCCCCACCCCCAGGATTATTTTCGACAACTACAGCTCCAGCAACCACGGCACCACCGACAATAGCAGCAGTTTGGGCGAATGCGGTGGAGTTTAATAGCAGACCGGCTAGCAGAATGAAGAATACGTTGCGGAGGACTTTCATGGCGTTATGAATCGGTTGGTGTAGGTAAAGGTAATAGCAGCTATTTGACCGAGTGTTAGTGAATCGGATAGCAATTACTTTGCAACTATATTAGCGGGCGGGTTTAGAGGTTTTTTATGGCAGGATATCCACGGAAAAGCCGGGGTGTGGCTTAACCGGGGTAAAATCAGCGGCGGCGGCGCTTGATCGCGAGCTGCACGCCGGAGAAGCGAATGAGACCTTGCAGGTGTTCGAACTGGTTCGGGTCCAAGTGCTTGGCATCCTCGAGTTCCTTGGCGGCGCGTTTCATGGCTTCTTCAACGGCGGCTTCGTCGATGGTTTCTTCCGAGCAGGCGTGTTCGGCGAGCACGGATACCTTGTCGCCGGATATCTGGGCAAATCCACCAGCGATCGCGAGATGGAGGATTTCGTTGCCCTTAGTGACCAACAATTCGCCATCGTTAACCTGGGTGAGCAGAGGGATATGGCCGGAGAGCACCCCGATCTCGCCCTCCACCGTCGGAATAACGACGGAATCAACCGTGTCTGAGTAGACGCGGGCTTCTGGGGTGACGATTTCGAGGGTGAGGGCCATGGGATGAATTATTTCTTCTCAGAGGCGGCGAGTACTTCCTCGATGCTGCCCTTCATGTAAAAATCCCCTTCGGCAACGTGATCGAGTTCACCATCGAGAATCATCTTGAAGCCGCGGACGGTGTCCTTGACCGAAACATATTTGCCGGGGGAGCCGGTAAACACTTCAGCCACACTGAAAGGTTGAGAGAAGAAACGCTCGATCTTGCGGGCGCGGTAAACGGTTTGTTTATCCTCGGGGGAGAGTTCATCGAGACCAAGAATCGCGATGATGTCCTGCAAGTCCTTGTAACGTTGGAGCACGCGTTGGCATTCACGGGCGACGTGATAATGTTCTGCACCGACGATCGCAGGCTCAAGGGCCTTGGAAACAGAACCGAGGGGATCAACCGCTGGATAGATGCCCTTTTCCGCGATGGAACGTTCCAACACGATGGTTGAGTCCAAGTGAGCGAAGGTGTTGGCCGGGGCGGGATCGGTGAGATCGTCCGCGGGAACATAGACAGCTTGGAAGGAAGTGATGGAGCCCTTTTTGGTGGAAGTGATGCGCTCCTGCAGGAGGCCCATTTCATTGGCGAGCGTGGGTTGGTAACCCACCGCAGAAGGTGAGCGACCGAGCAGCGCGGACACTTCGGAACCGGCTTGGGAGAAACGGAAGATGTTGTCGACGAAGAGCAGCACGTCCTGGTTCTTCTCGTCGCGGAAATATTCCGTCATCGCGAGGGCCGAAAGGGCGACGCGCATACGGGCACCCGGCGGTTCGTTCATTTGGCCGTAGACCAATGCCACCTTGGATTTGCTGAGATCCTTTTGATCGATAACGCCGGCTTCGGACATTTCGTGGTAAAGGTCATTACCTTCGCGGGAGCGCTCTCCCACCCCGGCGAACACGGAATAACCACCGTGGCCTTTGGCGATGTTGTTGATGAGTTCCATGATGACGACGGTCTTGCCGACGCCCGCCCCACCGAACGCACCCACCTTGCCACCCTTGGTGAAGGGGGCGATGAGATCGATCACCTTGATGCCAGTCTCAAGAATTTCCGAGTTGGTGTCCTGATCCGCCAGAGATGGAGCCGGACGGTGAATCGGATACTTCTTGGAATAGGCAACCGGACCGCGACCGTCCACCGCGTCGCCCGTGACATTGAAGATGCGACCGAGCACACCCTCGCCGACTGGCACAGAAATAGGGGCACCGGAGTCATCGACTTCCATGCCGCGCACCAGACCTTCGGTTGAAGACATCGAAATGGTGCGGGCAACGCCGCCGCCAAGATGTTGCTGCACTTCCAAGGTGAGGTGCTCCTTGTTGCCCGAGACTTCAAAGTCCACGGTCAACGCCTGATAGATGGGAGGGATGGAGTTATCCCCAAACTGGACGTCAACGACGGGGCCGATGACTTGGACGATTTTGCCGGTGTTACTCATAACTTAAATGCGGTGATGGGAGGGTTTGTTTGAAAATGAATTATAGGGCGGCCTGACCCGCGGAGATTTCGAGAATTTCCTGCGTGATGGCGGCCTGACGGGCTTTGTTGTATTCGAGCGACAGGTCGTCGATGAGGTTGGAAGCGTTGTCGTTGGCGGTTTTCATCGCGACCATGCGGGCGCTGAATTCCGAAGCCTTGGCGGAGAGCACTAATTGATGAATGTAGCGGTTGACGTAGAACGGTAACAGTGCTTCGAGCACTTGAGGAGCGTTCGGCTCAAATAGAATCTCGCGTTCATCAGATTGGGGTTTGCTCACCGCCCCGCTTTCGGTCTGCAGATTTTGAATAAAATCGCGCACATTGGTGAGAGGCAGCACCGGACGCAGGACAGTTTGTTGGACCAACGTATTTTTAAAACGGGGATAAAGGACCTCGATAGTGTCGATCACACCGTCGAGGAATTGCTTCATCATAAACTCAACGGCGACTTTCACCTCATTGAAACTGCCCCGGTCATCCACTTTGAAATCGGCGATCAGATCGCGCTTGGTGCGGGCGATGAACTGGGTGCCCTTGCGACCGATGGTCACATATTTGACCGGCGATTTGATCTCGGTGACCTGCTTGAGGAGATTGGCGTTGAGTGCGCCACAAAGACCGATGTTGGTGGTGATCAGCAATACGCCGCGGGTCTTAACTTCGCGATGGGTAAGAAATGGATGCTGCGCTTCATCAACGCGGGATGCGAGGGCGCCGAGCATTTCGGCCATGAGTTGGGCATAGGGCCGACCCGCGAGGGTAGCTTGCTGGGCCCGCTTCATTTTCGACGCAGCCACGAGCTCCATCGCCTTGGTGATTTGGCGGGTGTTCTTGACCGATTTGATTCGGCGGCGGATGTCGCGGGTGGAGGCCATTAGTTAGGAAAGACTGAAGGACAGATCAGGCAGTGTAGGACGATTTCCATTCATCGCAGGCGGTCTTGAGCTTGGCTTCGATATCGTCGTCGAGTTTGGCCTTGGTGCGAATTTCCGTGAGGAGGGAATCCTTCCGGCTGACAAAGAAATCCTTCAGCGAGGAAGATGCGGCGACGACATTCTTTGGATCGATGTCGTTGAACAATCCGTGCTGCATACCGAAGAGAACCGAAACCTGAACCTCGATGGGCAAGGGATTGAAAGCGGGTTGTTTGAAGAGTTCTACGATGCGTGCGCCCCGGTCGAGTTGACCCTTGGTCTTCGCATCGAGATCGGAACCGAACTGGGCAAAGGCGGCGAGTTCGCGGAACTGGGCCAGCTCACCCTTGAGTTTACCACCGACCTGCTTGGTGGCTTTAATTTGGGCGGCGGATCCCACACGAGAAACGGAAAGTCCGACGGAAACCGCAGGACGAATACCTTGGTTGAAGAGATCGGTTTCAAGGAAGATCTGGCCGTCGGTGATCGAGATCACGTTGGTGGGAATGTATGCCGATACGTCACCCGCTTGGGTTTCGATGATCGGCAATGCGGTGAGCGAACCTTTACCGTCGAGACGAGCGGAACGCTCCAGCAAGCGCGAGTGGAGATAGAACACATCGCCGGGATAAGCTTCGCGACCCGAAGGACGTTTCAAGATCAGGGAAATCTGACGATAAGCGACGGCGTGTTTGGAAAGATCGTCGTAGACGATGAGCGCATCCATGCCGTTTTCCATGAACCACTCACCCATCGCGGCGCCGGAGAACGGGGCGAGGAATTGGTTGGCAGGATTGTCTGCGGCAGAAGCGGTGACGATAATGGTGTATTCCAAGGCACCGGCAGCCTCGAGGACGGACATGGTGCGAACAATATTGGAATTTTTTTGACCCACGCCGACGTAGATGGAGTAGACCGGGCGGAAGTCTTTGTCGCCACTGGCGAGACCGACTTTGTTGATTTTCGCCTGATTGATAATCGTATCAATCGCGATGGTGGTCTTGCCGGTGCCGCGGTCACCAATGATCAACTCGCGTTGGCCGCGACCAATCGGAATCATGGAATCGATGGCCATGATACCGGTGAAAAGGGGTTGGGAAACGGATTTGCGAACGATAATACCGGGGGCAATTTTTTCGACCGGATAAAATTCCTTGGATTCGATGGGACCCTTGCCGTCCACGGGATGGCCGAGGGCGTCAACGGCGCGACCGAGCAGAGCTTTGCCGACGGGCACGGAGAGAAGTTTGCCGGTGGTGTAGACTTCGTCGCCTTCCTTGAGTTGGGAAATGTCGCCGAGGACGACGCAGCCGACTTCATCCTGCTCGAGATTGAGGGCGATGCCGGTGGCTCCGCCGGGGAACTGCACCATCTCATTATACATCACGTCGGACAGGCCGTCGATCTTGGCGACGCCGTCAGCCACGGAGCGGATGGTGCCGGTATTCTTTTTAACCGCCTTGTTGGAAAGTTTGGCGATCTGTTGTTCGATTTGTTCGAGGACTGTGCTCATGGCGTTCGGGAAGGGTTGGTTATGCTAAAGGGGGGTTAAACGGCTGACAGTTGGGCCAGCTGACCAGCGATGGAAGTTTCATACATATCGTCGCCGATGCGCAGCCGCAGCCCGGCAATAAGTTTGGCGTTCTGTTTGGCGGTGGCGGTGACCTGGCGTTTGTATTTTTGGCTCAAGGCGCCTTCGAGACTACGCAGGATGCCCTCAGTGACGGGGCCGGCGTGTTCCACGACGACTTCACTCTTGGCCAGTTCGCGAGCGATATACTGTTGGTAGGCCTGCAAAACCAAGAGTGGTTTGGCGGGGGGATGTTTTTCCAAATAGGCCAACACCCCTTCGACTTGCGCAGCGGAGACGTTGCCATCGATCACGCTCATTTTGAAGAGCTGACGGGCGAGCTGCTGAGCGGCTTTGTTTGGGGCGGCCATGAAATAGAAATTAGCTTAAACGACGTTAAGTTCGCGGACCGCGGATTCGTTGTAGGTGGCCCGATCGGCGTCGGAGAGATTCTTGGCGAGCACGCGCTCGGTGGTGGCGACCACGAGGCGGGCAATTTCCGCCCGGGCCTCTTCGATGGTTTTGCGGCGCTCGAGTTCGATGGCCTGTTGGGCCTTCACCAGCATATCATTGGCTTTTTGCGTGGCTTCCTGCGTTTGCTTTTCGAGGAAATCCTTCGCGCTGTCGCGGGCCTCGTTGATGATATCGCCCGCTTTGCCTTGGGCTTGCTTCAGGATGTTTGCGCTCTCTTGCTGTGTCGCGTCCAACTTGGCTTTCATGTCCTCGGCATATTTAAGGCCGGACTCGATCTTGGTCGCGCGCTCTTCCATCGTGACGATGGTGGGCTTGATCGCGAAGCGATAAAGCACGCCCATGACGATCAGAAAACTGACGGCTTGGATAACGACGTAGTTAACTTGCAGACCGAATTTTTCGATGATGCCGGTTTCAGAGGCCGCGTGGGCGGCTTCTACGGAAGCGAGATAAAGAGTCGACATGGGAAAATGAGAATGGTGACGCAGGTTCGCTGCGTCACCGGGTTAAAAAAATAACAAATCTTACTTGGCGAGGAACAGCGCAAGAATACCGAGACCTTCGGCGAGTGCCATACCGATAATGGCTTGCACGAGGATCTTGCCGGATGCGCCGGGGTTGCGACCGACGGCTTCAGCGGCTTTTTGGCCGATGAGACCGACGCCGATAGCGGCACCGAGAAGACCGAATGCGCTGGCGATGTTACCTGTAAGTTCAGCGATGATTGGAATCATGATGATATATGTTTTGGTTGGTTGGATTGCCGCCGTGCGCACACTTGGCACGCTCCCGACGGGAAAGTTTTAGTGAGAGGATTCAGTGGCGTGGTCAGACTTGGGTTCGTGATCGTGATCATCACCGTGATTGCAGAGCAGGCCGATGTAAACCGAGGTCAACAAGGTGAAGACCAGAGCTTGGATCAAGCCGACCAATAGCTCCATGAAATAGAAGATAAAAAAGAAGCCGGTGCCGTGCAGGAGGTTTTCTCCACCGAAGACATTGCCAAAAAGACGAACCGACAAGGTAAAGGGACGAATGGCGATCGAGAAGACCTCGATGAAACCGACCATTAAAAAAACCAAAGCCAAGATGGGATAGAGCCAACCGGGGGTTTCGCTTTTTTCAGCTTTATTGCCAAAAAGATCCCAGAGAATCAATTTTGGGCCGGCGATTTTGAATACGATGATGCCCCATGCAAAAAATGAGATCGCGGCCAGCGCGATGGTGCCGTTGAAGTCTGAATTGAAGGGTCGGATAAATGGATGGGTAATGATGAAATGACCTTCAGCATCAGTGTGGCCCATGCCAATCGTGCCCACTCCGGGCAGAAGCCCCATCCAGTTATGAAACAAGATGAACAGGAAGAAAGTAACGAGCAGAGGAAACGCCAAAGGGAAAGCCTTCTTGCCCACTATTGGCTCAAATAATTCCTTTAACCCCACAAGCAAAGATTCGACGACCGCCTGACCCTTGGTGGGGAGAAGCTGGGGTTTACCGACGAGCTTAAGGACCAAAAATACCAACACCCCCGATATGACCCATCCGGTTATCATACTATTGGTTAGTGCCCACCCATGACCGAAATCAACCAACTTGGCGGCACTCGGATCCACCCCTTCGCTAGCAAAGGCGGTAAGGCCTGTGGCTAGGAATGGAAGGAGGAAGGTGGCGAGCTTAGTGACTCGAGACATAATAGCGTGCAAACAAAAGTAGGTTAGGAAGTGAAATAGCTAGGGAACGCTCCCTTTACCCGTCAACTCCCGAAACTAAGATATTGGCGGAAGGAGGTGTTAATTAGTTAAGCAGGCTAACCCTACGCCCTTGTGCTTATGCTAACTTATGGACCTTGGCGATGAATGATTGATGGGCTGGAGCCCTACTCTGGAAAACGGTTTCGTATTCAAATGGCCACTCACGCTCGTTGATATTCCAGCAGGGGTGATTGTGCAAAGTTGAATAAGCTTCCTCAAAATAATGTTCGTGGTCAGTGCGGAAGTATAATGTGGCATCTGGGGTCGCCCTTTTGGCCAAAATATCTAAGAAGTCGGGCTTGATCAGTCGGTTTTTATGATGTCGGCGTTTGGGCCAAGGATCGGGAAATAACACAAAGATTCGGTTTAACCGCATATTTGCTGGCAAATGCTCGACCATCATGCGGGCATCAGAGAGGAGAAATGAAACATTGGTTAAGTTGGCGCGGGTGGTCTTGCGGGCGGCGCGCTCAAGCCGGTCACGGATGATATCAATTCCCACGCAATATTCATTGGGGTGCGCAGCGGCATAGGCCGCCAAAAAGTGCCCGTGGCCACAGCCTATTTCCAGGGTAATGTCTTGGGGCCAAGTGTGCACCACCGCCTTGAGTTGGGTTTGCAACTCGGCAAGGCGGGTGGATTCAACGGCTTGGGCCTTTTCTATGGGCATGAGTCATGCCGCTAGGTTGCCCCAGCCATGGGAGCAAGCTCGCTCTTGGATTTCAGGTTTTTAGGGGCAGAGTAAAATAGAATGCACTCCCCTGCCCTGGCTCGCTTTCCGCCCACACCCGACCGCCGTGCAATTGCACGATATGCTTAACAATACTGAGCCCGAGACCGGTGCCGCCTTTTTCGCGGGAGCGCCCTTTGTCCACGCGATAAAAACGCTCAAATATATGGGGTAAATCCGTGGCGGGAATCCCCTGCCCATTGTCCTTCACGCAGATCTCGACTTCATTTTCGTGCCGCCGGGCCGAGACTCCGATTTCTGAATCAACAGGGGTATATTTAAGCGCGTTATTGAGCAGGTTTTCAAAAATTTGGGTGATTTTTAGTGGGTCAACCAAGATTGAACCAATATTTGGATCGATCGAACTCTTGAGGTTATGCTTCGACCCTGCGGGCCTGCTGCGGTAATCCTCGAGCACCTCGTTGATCAAATTGTTCAGTGACACCGATTCCAAAGCCAGACCGGGATTGATCGATTCGAGGCGTGAAAGGGTCAGAAGGTCGTCCAGTAAAGAATTCAGGCGCTCGGTATGGCGCTGGACGGTGGCCAGAAATCGTTCGCGATCTTCGATCGGCATTTCCCGATGACCATCAACGAGGGTTTCGATATAGCCCTTGATCACACTGAGTGGAGTGCGGAGTTCATGGGATACATTGGCCACGAAATCTTGTCGCACTGCCTCCAATTGGCGTTGGCGGGTGATGTTGTGCAGCACAAACAACGCCCATTGATCTTTTTGACCATCCAATGGCGGCACCAGTGTGCCTGTGGCCTCCGCCCAGATGGAGCCCTTGCTCCCGGCAAATTCAATGGGTTGTTGTGACTTTGACTTTCCTGTCCGGACCGAAGCGACGTAATCCAGAAATTCCCTACTGTGCAGCACAAGTTCAAGCCGTGAACCGATGATGTTTTTAGCGTCGGGAAAAATACTTTGCAGAGCGTGATTGGCGAGGAGGATCTGATTGCGGTCGTCCACAATCAGCACGGCCTCCTGCAGGCTGCCCAAGGTTGCTTCGAGTTGGGCCAGTTGACTGGTGCGATAGAGCTGGAGTCGGTTTAGCTCAGCAGAAGACGCGTTGATGGCGTCGCACAACCGGTCCCAGTCCATCCCATAGTGCTTCGAATCATTTTCTTTGAGAAAGCGTTGGCGCTGGCTGAGGGCCTGTTCAAGTGACCGCAACCCCCTTCGGAGTTGACGCAGTTTGAAGAGCACGACTCCCAGCGATATCGAAAGGAATAGCGTGAGCAAATATAGCATCAGACGTTTACGGCTCGTTGTTCAGCCATTCGGTAACCTACCCCTCGTATCGTCTCAATCCAGTTGGCTTGATCCCCAAGTTTTTCCCTTAGTCGACGCACATGGGTATCGACGGTTCGGGTCTCAATTTCAGTTTCGTAGTTCCATACGTTGATCAGAAGGTGTTCGCGCGTTTGCACCCTGCCCCTTCGCTCCATGAGCAACTGCAGAAGTTTGAATTCCGTAGCGGTCAAAACCAGCGGTTGTCCGTGTAATGATACTTCATGGCGGACTACATCCATCGCAATATCGCCCGCGCTTAGCATTTTCAGCTCCACGGGTTTACCTTCACTGGTTCGTCGGAGTATTGATTGCACTCGAAGCACTAATTCTTTGGTGCTGAAAGGTTTGCTAACATAATCGTCGGCCCCACTCTCCAGGCCTTGGATGCGGTCGTTCTCCTCGGCTTTGGCTGTAAGAAAGATCACCGGCACTTTTTTGAGCGTTGGGTCTGCCCTCAGCATCCGGCATATTTGGATACCGTTCAATTCCGGCATCATTACATCCAAAATTATCAAATCAGGCAGGAAAGTACGCGCGAACCCTATGCTGGACATAGGGTTGTTGATTGCCTCCACGTCGAACCCTTTGCTTTTGAGGGTGTATTTAAGCAGGTCGGTTACGTCCGGCTCGTCATCCACTACTAGAATCTTCTTTGTTTTGGTATCCGACATATGCGCCGATTTAGTCGATAATTGGGTAACGGACGAGTGAAATTGGTGCTCGTTTCACAAATGTTACAACCGTAAACCTCTCGCAAAATTGGATCTATGGCCCGGGCTCTCTGGAGTCCCGTTTGCTGGCGGCAATGTGAATCATCAACACACTGATGTCGGCGGGATTGACGCCGCTGATGCGGCTGGCTTGCCCCAGGTTGAGAGGCATAAATGCGGTCAATTTTTGCGCACTTTCTCGCCGTAATCCCTTGATGGCCAAAAAATCGAATTTTTTGGGTATTTTTATCAGATCCATGTTGCCGGCGCGATCTATCTGGCGTTGTTCTCGTTGCAGATAGCCTTGGTATTTAACACGATAAGCTGTTTCGTCTCGTGTTGCTTTGTCTAGCTTTTGAAAATCTAGAGGAAGAATATCGACCGATTCGCCCCGGCGGATGTGTTCGCCCCAGGATTTTCCTTCATGACGATGATTTTCAAGCCATTCCTGCCAATGTTTTACGGCCTTTATCTTGCTTTCAATATTGGTTATACGGTTACTGGATAGCAGCTTGTGTGTTTTTGCGTGATCGATCAAACGGAACTCAGCGCTAGCGTGATTGAATAGCAATCGATGTTCGGCCCGACTCGTAAACATACGGTAAGGTTCGTTGGTGCCTTTCGTTACCAAGTCATCGATTAGCACCCCCGAATATCCCTCGTGACGTTTGATAATTAGAGGCTCTTCTCCCCTCGCCTTTTGCACCGCATTGACCCCGGCAATCAGCCCCTGGGTAGCGGCCTCTTCGTAACCGGAAGTCCCATTAATTTGGCCCGCGAAAAATAGATTTTCGATCTTCTTGGATTCCAAGGTCGGAAAAAGCTGCGTGGGTTGAGCAAAGTCGTATTCCACGGCGTAGGCAGGCCGGAGCAATTGGGCGTTTTCCAATCCGGGCACACTATGCACCATATCCAGCTGAACATCGAACGGCAGACTCGTTGAAAGCCCGTTGACGTAGTATTCATTGGTCGATCGTCCTTCGGGTTCTAGATACAGCAAATGTCTGGGTTTATCGGCAAAGCGCACGATTTTGTCTTCGATGCTCGGGCAATAACGTGGGCCGACGCCTTCAATTTCACCCCCATAGAGTGCTGATCGTTTTAAATTGGCACTTACAATATGGGCGGTTTCGGCCGTTGTATGGGTCATCCAACATGAAACCTGATCGGTTCCCGGCGTCCAACCGAGCCGGCGTTCGCCCGTTTGTTCCACGTGGAACAGATCGCCGGAATCGCGGGTGTCGTGAAATGCAAACAAGGTTGGCTCAGGGTCACCGCGCTGTTCCTGCATTTTGGAAAAATCCAGACTGCGGCCCAACAATCTTGGGGGGGTGCCGGTTTTCAGCCGTTGCAGTTCGATGCCGACTTCCAGGAAACTGGCTGAAAGCGTCTTGGCCGAAAAATCGCCCAAACGGCCGCCTTCATTTTTATTTTTTCCAATATGCATCAACCCGCGTAAAAAAGTGCCGGTTGTGACCACGATGCTGTGACCTTGGAATTCGATATCCAAATTAGTCTTAACTGCGACTACGCGGTCGGCCTTGTAAATCAGGCCGGTGACCATGGCCTGAAAGATCTGCAGATTGGGCTGGAGCTCCAAGGTATGCTTGAGCCGGTATTGATAAGCTTTCTTATCGCATTGGGCGCGGGGAGACTGAACCGCAGGTCCGCGGGACTCGTTTAACAGCCGAAATTGAATACCGGTCAAGTCGGTGTTGATGGCCATTTCTCCCCCTAACGCATCGATTTCCCGCACGATCTGGCCCTTGGCCTGACCACCAATGGCCGGGTTGCAACTCATCTGGGCGATCGTGTCTATGTTGCCGGTGAGGAGTAGGGTAGAGGCTCCCATCCGCGATGCGGCCAGGGCGGCCTCAACCCCAGCATGGCCCGCGCCGCACACGATTACATCATAAGGTAACTTGTTGTAAATCATAATGAAGTGCAACGATTTACTTGCCGATGCAGAAGGTGGCGAAGAGGTGATCTAACACTTGTTCGTTATCAATCTTACCCGCGATTTCACCGTAAGCGGTGAGTGCGCCTCGCAGTTCGCTGGCAATCAATTCTATCGGTTCGGAGTGGATCAGTTGTTCTTTTGCGGTTGATAGGCCGGATTGTGCCCGAGCCAAGGCATCTGCATGCCGCGCATTGATCGCAATCAAATCACCGCCCAGTTCCACGTGGAACGATTCAGCCCGTTTCACCATCAGTTTTGTCAATGCGTCCATGCCAGCTCCGGTCAGTGTCGATGTGGCGATGGTCTCGAATGCGCTCAAATCGGCTGGCAATGCGCCGGCCGTAGTGAGGTCACATTTGTTCCTTACCACGATGGTATTGGATGGGCGAAGAAATTGGCTGACCGTTGCGGGCAATACCGGGGCGGGTTTGGCTATGTCCAATACCAAAAGGATCAGGTCGGCTTCAGCCATTCGCTCGATGGATTTCTCGATCCCGCGTCGCTCGATGCCTGCCGAGGTCGGATTCAATCCAGCCGTATCGATCAGGCGCAGGCAATAGTCTCCCAGCATGATACATTCTTCAATATAGTCCCGGGTGGTTCCAGGTTGATCGCTGACCAAGGCTCTTTCCTGGCCAATAAGAGTATTCAGCAACGAACTCTTGCCGGCATTGGTTTCTCCGAGGATCACGGTCTTCAAACCATCGCGCAAAATATCGCCGTAATGATTGGTAGCAAGCAGGTTGACTGTTAATTTCAATAATCTTTCAACCTCACCGACCACCAGCTTTAGATCTTCGCTGGGCAAATCCTCCTCGGGAAAATCGATGTAGGCTTCGATCCGGGCGAGCACCCCCAACAGCCCCTCGATCAATCTGTCCATCTTGCGTCCCAGAGATCCGCGCAGTTGTTGGTTGGCCGCCGCCAGGGCCCGTTCGCTTCGAGCGTGGATGAGGTCCATCACGGCCTCGGCCTGGCTCAAATCCATCCGGCCATTGAGAAAGGCGCGTTGGGAAAACTCGCCGGCCTCCGCCATCCGACAACCCCGGGCAATCAAATCTTCCAGCACGCGTTGTGCGATATACGGATTACCGTGGGTAGAAATTTCGAGGACGTCCTCGCCCGTGTAGGAAGCGGGTCCCTGGTAAAAAGTGAGCAGGATATCGTCGAGCAAGTTATCGGCGGCATCGTGATAATCCGTTCGCTGCGCACTGCGTGGAGGGGGGAGGGAACCGGCGATTTCCCGGGTGATTCTGGCAGTATCGGGACCACTGATACGCAGAACTGCAATCGCCGCAGTTCCGGTCGGAGTCGCCAATGCGGCAATGGTGTCCTGAGTCGAGGCCATGGCACGCAGGCAACCCTGCGCGCCGACAAAGGCAAAATAAATTAAACGCGGTTGTTCCGCCCACGCTACTTCTTGAAGCCGGTTCGGGGTCTGGTCCGCCGAAGTCGG
>DFDG01000155.1:20333-25719 GCA_002367815.1 Opitutaceae bacterium UBA3033
GTCTGGTCCGCCGAAGTCGGCCCTGACCTACGGGATCCCCGCCGCTGGCGGCGGGAATCTATTGGCCCCTCATCGTGTGTTTATGACCATCGGAGTTACCCGGACTCCATCGCTGATTTTATCGCCGGGATAAACCACGACTTGGTGTCCGTCTTGCAGGCCGGAAATAATTTCAGTTTCCAATCCGTTACTTCGACCAATCTGCACTTTCTGTAACTTCGCGACCCCATGTTCCAATACATAGGTTTCCCAATCATCGCCATTTTGAAATAGAGCGCCGGCCGGAGATTTGAGCACATCGGATGATTCCCATGTTACAATGCGCGCATCCACGCGGTATTCATCACCAAGGGTGGGGCGGTTTGAGAGCGGATCGAGAATATCCACCATCACATTCACCCGCTGTTCCTCGACCCCTAGCGCGGATATCTTGGTAAAGGCCGCGGGTTCAATCAACCGGACCCGACCGGTCAGGGCTTTGTCGCCGCCCCACTTGAGCAACTCGGTGCGCGCTCCGGGCAAAATACCCACCGCATCACGGGACAGCACTTCAATACGCGCCTCTATGTCGGTGGGGTCACCCACTTCCAGCAAAGGCATGCCGGCTGATACGACCCGTTCGCTCTCCTGAAAAACCCGCAACACCCGGCCGCTCACCGGAGAGGTAATGACCAACGGTTCGACCTGGTTGCCATTGTTCTGATACCCCGTCATGAGCAAGGCCCTGGCCTGCTGTAGTTCATATTCAGATACATTTAGCGCGAAACCCGCGGCGCGGCTGTTTTGTTCCGCGTTGGTGTGGCGCAATTCCGCCGCCTCGAACTCCTGTTTTGAAACTGAGCCCGCTTGATAAAGTTGGGTGATGCGGGAAAAATCTGTCAGCGCCAATTTAGCGGTGGCGGCCACGCTTTGCCGTTGGGCCGCCACTTGCTCAAACGCGGCTTGGGCGGCTCGCACTTTAGCTTCGGCCTGAGCCTGGCTGCGCGAATCAAGTAAATCGGCCGCTTTCGTTTCAAGCACCGCCATGACCGTTTTTCCGGCCACAACCTCGGCGCCGGGCTTCCAATCGATCCGGCGCAGCAGCCCGGCTACTGGACTTGAAATTACATAGCGGTTTTTCACCCGCGTCTTGCCTTCCTCGTCTATAGTGACCGTCATCGCGCCGCGGGAAATGGTGGCGATTTCGACCGGCTGGGCTTTGGGCCACAGTCCGGCCACGATCAGGCTGATCAATCCGATACCAATCAACCAAGGGATGGTTTTTGACCAGCGTCTCGGACGGGGAGATTTGCTGGATGGAGATGAATTAGCAGATGAAGACGGAGGAGTATTCATGGAAGGATCAGTCGTAAGCTTTGAGCGCACCGACGAGGTCGAGCTGGTTTAATCGCCGACAGGCGAGGATGGCAGATAGAAGTGATGCCACAGCAACTACAAGGACGGCAAACGCGTAGTTGGCCGGGGTTAGAATTAGGGGCAGACGCACAAATTCAGTGTTCACAGTTTGCAGAATGGCCGCGGCGAGTCCTGAACCGATCAGCAGACCAAAGGGCAGGGCGAGGAGGGTGAGAATAACGAGTTCTCCAATCAGCACGGTGCCGACTTCCCTTTGCGTAAAGCCGAGCACCCGCAGGGTCGCGAGTTCCCGTTGTCGTTCCGAAAGAGAAATCCGGGCACTGTTATACACAATGCCAAAGGCGACCACGGTGGCAAAGGTCAGATAGATTTTTTGGATCAGGCCGATACTTTCGGCCGTGGTTTTTCGGAAGCCTTCGCGGATGGCATTCTTAATGACGATTCCTCCGGTGCGCGGGGTTTCCTTCACGGCGCGCAGGAATTCCATCCAACGGCCGGCCGAGATCGTAAGGTAGGCGCCGGTTATGCGGTCACCTTCACCGAGCAATCGATTGAGGGCATCAATTTCCATGTAAGCGGCCGTGCCGGCAAAATCCTCGGAGAGCGCGACCACGGGCACGACAAATTCCGGTCGCCGACCATCGAGAATGCTCACGTTCAGGTCGTCTCCGGGATTTACCTCCAGCACTTCCGCGAGTTTGACCGACAACACGATGCCGTGGGCCGGCAGCACCAACTGCCGATTTTTGGCGTCAATCACCCGGTTGAGTATGGCCTTGGCCGGAATCCCAACAATGCGAAGACGGCGGCTGTGATTGCCGGAATGAAGCTCGGCCTGCGCGACCCGAACCGGTTCGGCAAAAGTCACGCCGGGCAATTGACGTAGATTGGCTAAAGCCTGGGGCGGTCCCGGTTCAATCAAGGTGGCCAAGACCGTTTGGCGTTGAATCACGTCCCATTGGTAATCGAGCACGTAATTTATCCCGTCGCGAAAGGAACTTGGCACCACCAGAATGCCCGTGGCGAGAGCGAGGGCGATGCAGGTTAACAAGGATCGGATGGGGCGGCGTTCGATGTTGCGCAACGCCATGCGCAAAGAGGGTGAGAATGAACGTCCCATGCGCGTGCGTTCGAATATCGCCGTTCGGAAATTTGCCGGCAATTCCGGACGCATCGCCTCGGCGGGGGGAAGTTTAACCGCAGTGCGCACGGCACCCCATACGCCGATGACGGCGGCCAAGGTGCAGACCAATACTGCCGCGACCAGAACACCCCGGGCCAGTTCAAAATCCAGTTGGGGAAAACGGAAAAACAGATGATACATCTCCACGAGACGGTGACCAAGAAAGATACCGCCGAGGACACCGAGCCCGGTGCCGATCAGCACGATGACCAAAGCAAACTTCAGGTAGTGCGTGCCGATTTGTCGGTTGGTAAATCCGAAGGCTTTGAGAATGGCGATCTGCTCTCGTTGCAGCGTGATCTGCCGACTCATCACGGCGTTGGTCATGAATGCAGCCACACTGAGGAAGACCAACGGAAACCCTACTGACAGTCCTTGCAGGATACGAATTTCATCGCGCAGCCTCGTGTGCGAAGGATGGGATTCGAGCCCATAGGCGCCGCGACCACCATAAGGGCGCAACATGCGATCAATGTCCGCAATCACTGATTCTTGGCGGGCACCCGGCGCTAGGGTGAAAGAGATTTGATTAAAGGCTCCGTCCATGTTGGCGGCCGCGGCAAGTTCTTTGTAGGGCATCCAAAAAATTCCATAACTGCGATTATCCGGCAGAGCGGAACCGGGTGGAGCTTCGAAAACATATTCCGGCGAAAGCACAATGCCGGCGAGTTTCAGATTTTGTCTACGTCCGTAGAGCACGGCGGACAAACTGTCGCCCGGTTTCAGCCCGTGCGCTTCGGCGAATGCTTCCCCGGTGAGCACTTGTCCCGGCAGTGCACTGCCTTCGAGCATACGTCCATTGCGCAGGTAAAGACGATTGAGGATCGCCAACCCATGCTCAGGCAGTGAAAGGAAAAGTCCGGTCGCCGGAGCGGCCATGCCTGATATGTCGAGCCGGGCTTGAAGGGCGATATTGGTTTGCACTGCGGCCACACCCGGAATGCCCGCCAGATCGTCCGCGATTGCATTGGGGGCGCGTTTCAGATGAACAAACACGTCCGCAAATCGGTATTCGCGATAATAGTCATCGCGGGTGGTTTCCAACGAAAGGATCAAACTCCGCGTCATGATCATCATGGTCAAACCGCAGGCCATGACTAATGCCACCGCCAAGGCCTGGGATTTCAGACCAAACAGATCACGTCGCAGTTTGCGGTTGAGTAACGACATGGGGCTTCACCACACGAGACTGCTTATTTGGGCCCGCGTTTGATTGCGATGTTCGCCGGTGATGTGACCGTCGGACAAAGTGAGCACCCGATCCGCGATTTCTGCCATCACGGCATTATGGGTGATGACCAACGTCAAAGTTCCGATCTCGCGATTGATGCGATCAATGGCGTCAAGCACGGTCAGACCGGTCTTCACATCGAGTGCCCCGGTCGGTTCGTCGCACATCAACACGGCCGGCCGTTTTGCGATGGCGCGCGCAATCGCCACCCGTTGTTGTTCGCCCCCGGATAATTGGGCGGGAAAGTGATTCATCCTTTCGCCGAGTCCGACCATGTGCAGCGCTTCTTCCGGAGACATCGGATCAGGGGCAATTTCGGTAATGAGAGCGACATTTTCCCGCGCGGTGAGACTGGGGATAAGGTTGTAAAACTGAAAAACAAAGCCCACGGATTCGCGGCGATATTGGGTCAGACTTTTTTCATCCGCCCCACCCAGATTCCAATTACAATAATGCAACGTTCCGCTAGTGGGCGTATCGAGGCCGCCCAGCAAATTCAAGAGGGTGGATTTGCCACTGCCCGATGCACCGAGCACGACGATAAATTCTCCAGCATGACAATCGAGACTCACCCCATCAAGCGCTCGCACTTCCGCTTCTCCGGAGCCAAAAATCTTGGTCAAACCTTCAACGTGAAAAACCGGGTCAGGGTTTTTCACTGACGGTGGGTTTGTTTTTGCATGGTCGACGCGATGCATAATTACAGCCGATTACGCAACCGCAGCTGAAAGCCCGACGCAATGGGCAATCCATGAAGCGAGGTGATCTTTAGCCCGAGACCACGACGCCATAACCCAAGCTGATAACTATTTTATCGGACGGCGTCTGATCGTGAACATTACGACGGCTCCCAGACCCATCAAGAGCAGGATCCACGTGCCGGGTTCAGGCACGGCGATGAAATTCAGATCCACGCCAGAGACTGAGCCAACCATGCCCATCGCGGTAATTTGGGCGGAGGTAATAAAAACCGATGATGTTCCGGTGATTCCATCCAACAGGTAGAGTTGACTGTCGTAACTGGCCACCAGGTAGCCCCCGTTATAGTAGGCAACGTCCTCTCCATTGATGGAACCAGTCTGGGTGGAGTTCAGTAATACGTCACCTTCGGTGCCGTCTGTATTGATCACTCTCAAACCGGAAGAGCTGGAGAGATAAACCAGCTGTTCGGTGACTGGGTTTAAGCCGAGAGCGTGGACATGTGCGGTCAGATTGGTGCCGCTGAGGCTTTGGGCCACTCCTGAAAAAGAAAACGCAGTCAGCTGTTGGGTGTTCTCGTTGATGCCATAAATCAAACCGCCGAAAATCGCCCCGCCTTGAAAGGTTACCCCCGGGGTGGTGAACAGCACGGTGGCCACGCCGGTGCTGGCGTTCATGGTATAGACCGTGTTGGCGCTGCGATCAAATATCAGCACGCCATTGGTCATGGAGTCATAGGCCAGACCAATAACTTGACCGGCAGTAAAACCGGATGCGGACAAACTCCCCAAAACGGTGCCACTGCCAAGCCGAACATCAAACTGCCCAATATTTCCGTTGGCATCGGAGACATAAACCAAGGTCGACTGGGCCCGAAGGTTTGTCACCAACAGCCCCAGCAGCACACCCGCCAGTGC
>DFDG01000155.1:25962-27537 GCA_002367815.1 Opitutaceae bacterium UBA3033
CACCCGCCAGTGCGGGCCACTGGAAATGCCTTAATACGCGCATTCGGTCTTTATAGCCGAGAATGCCACCGTTTAGCAATTACAACTTATCGGTGCGGTTGACCGATAAAATGACCACCACGGGCGTGAGTGATTGGTCTTCGGCTGGCGCGCTCTGGATCGATCGCACAACATCCATACCCCGCAGAACTTTACCGAAAGCGGCGAAACCTTGCCCGTCGGGGTTGCGTTGGCCGCTAAAATCCAGTTCCGGCTGATCATTTATGCAGATAAAAAAATCCGAGGTCGCCGTATCCGGTCCATTGCGCGCCATGGAGATGGTCCCATCAAAGTGGCGAAGACCGGTAACTGAGGTGCGCTCAAGGGCGATTTCCGGTCCATCCTCTTTGGTGCGCGCGGGATTGATCCCCCCTTGAATGACTTCAATTCTGATCTTGTTGTTCGGTTGATTGTCCGGGGTAACCGTGCGGTGGAAGACGCCGCCTTGATAAAATCCACCATCCACGTATCGCAGAAAATTCGTGACGGTTGCAGGAGCGTGCTTTGCATCGAGCGCCAGTTCTATTTCGCCTACTTCCGTCACCATGAGCACATGGATTGTTGCGTCCGGTGCGCCATGCAATGCCGACGTTATTACCAAGGCGATCATCAGCATCCGGGTTAGCATGGAAACAAGTTAAAGCAGTTGGAGGGAACCTGCAATCTCAGTGCAGGGGAAAAAGCGCGGATGCTCGGGAGCGGGATCATTGGGTTGATGCAAGGTGATGCGCAGTTTTCCGTCAAAGTCGGTAAACAGCATAGCGTGACCACCGTTCCGGTCAAAAAAAGGAGTGTCATCGAAGTGCCACGGCCCGGCCAAATCGCCGGACGCACTGTGCGCCATGCCAGTGGCATAACCTTGCTTGCTCCAGCTGGAAAAAATTAGGCCCAGTTCACCGCGGCCATTGCGAAATGGAAATGCTCCGTCGGCGACATAGCAGGGACGCTTTGCCCAAGGCGGAACGCACACCCAAGGAGCGGTATTAACCGCAAAGAGGTCGATGGCCGCACCGGCTATGCTGCTTAAATCCATGCTCAGAGGCACCGCAGAATAGCGACCAATGGTAATATCCGGCCAATCCCGACTGAAAATCATCCAAGGTTGTCCTGCGGGAGTGACATACAGAGTTCCGTCCAGACAGTCCGCATCTGCAGGTGTGATCGCGCCAACACTGTGGGGCAAAAACGGACCCAGAGGATTATCCGCGACCAGGATTTGGGTGCCGCGATGGATGTGCGTAGCCTTGAAACTGGCGAACATATAGTATCGTCCCCGCCAGCAGTGCACCTCGGGCGCCCAGAAATGATGAGTGCCCCAGAATGGGTCCGGTGGTCTGAAGACGGGTAATGGACCTTCCCATGAATTTAGATCGGTGCTGCGAAAAGCATCGAAGCCAATGCCCCGCCGCGTGCTCATGGGCGTGGGGTCGGTTGTTCCGTAAAGGTAGTAGGTTCTTTCGGCGACCACCGGCAGCACGAAAGGGTCGCGTATCCGGATGTCTTCGCTGCTTAATCTAAGCACGGGCCGCAATTGTT
>DFDG01000055.1:0-5272 GCA_002367815.1 Opitutaceae bacterium UBA3033
AGCAGCATGTGTGGACCAAGATCAAATCAGGCTTGGAGGACGTATTCATCAGCCTGATGGAATCCTCGAAGGATAATTTCGCCTGATCATGCGGCGCTTTACCCCTCATCGTCTTTGGGCCGTCGTCATCAAGGAGTTTATCCAGATGCGGCGCGATCGCGTGACCTTCGGCATGATGGTCGGCATCCCTTTGATGCAATTGATGCTGTTTGGCTTCGCCATCAATTCGGACCCCCGCCATCTGCCGACCGCTATTCGTTCCGCCGATGACGGACCGTTTACCCGCACCCTTGTGGCGGCCATGCAGCACAGCGAATATTTCAAAATTGTGCGCACGACCACGAGCGAGGCGGAAACCCAACGTCTGCTGCGATTGGGTGAGGTGCAGTTCGTCGTCAATATTCCGGTCGATTTTTCGCGGCAACTTCTGCGGGGCGAACGACCCGCCATCCTCGTCGAGGCCGATGCCACCGATCCGGCCGCGGTGGGGCCGGCCATTACTGCCCTGCGAGCCATCGCCGACACGGTGTTGGATCGCGATCTCAAGGGGCCGCTCACCGCATTGCGCAGTGTGGGTGGGCCGATCGAGTTGCGCATGCACGCACACTACAATCCCGAAAATATTACCCAATACAATGTCGTGCCCGGATTGCTGGGCGTGGTGCTCACCATGACCATGGTCGTCATCACCGCACTCGCCATCACCCGCGAACGCGAACGCGGCACCATGGAAAATCTGCTCGCGACTCCCGTGCGTCCGTTCGAAGTCATGCTGGGCAAGATCATCCCCTACATTGTGGTCGGCTACATTCAGCTAACCCTGATCCTGTTGGCGGCCCGGTACATATTTCATGTGCCCCTCGTGGGGAGCCTCACTCTGCTCTATGTGGTTTCATTCCTGTTTATCGCGGCCAACCTCGCCATGGGCATTACCTTTTCGACTTTGGCAAAAAACCAACTGCAGGCGGTGCAAATGGCGTTCTTTTTCTTTCTGCCTTCGATCCTGCTTTCGGGTTTTATGTTTCCGTTTCGAGGCATGCCGGAGTGGGCCCAATGGATCGGCACCTGCCTGCCCAACACCCATTTTTTGCGCATCGTGCGGGGCATTCTGTTGAAAGGAAACGGCTGGTTCGAAATCATGCCGGAACTGTGGCCGCTCCTGTTGTTCTTAACGGTCGCCATGACGATCGGCGTGAAGCGCTACCGCCAGACGCTGGATTGATCGGAATCAATTAGACCGGTTGGTTGGCAACGTGGCCACATGCAACGTCTGCGTGGGGAAGGCAAACGAGAGCCCGCGCGCATTGACGGCCCGCATGTACTTCAGGTTGATCCGTTCACGCAATTCGAGGGCCTTGGCAAAATTGGGATCGTTGGCGAAATAGATGATCGTGATATCGAGGGAAAACGCGCCGTAACCGGAAAAATTCGCCAGGAAAAATTCCTGATGCACATCCGGATCGTTTTTCAATATTTCGCGGAAGTCACCCAGGATGGCCTCCATCGCTTCCGGGGTGGTATCGTAGGTGAGCCCGATGCTGAGATCCACCCGGCGCTGCGGCATGCGGGTGTAATTGGTCACCGGGTCACTCGCGACCGATTTGTTCGGAATGAAGATCAGGGTGCGCTCGGGTGTGCGCAGTTTGGTTGAGCGCAGGCCAATGTCCTCCACCGTGCCCTTGAGCGAACCGATCTGCACAAATTCGCCGACTTTGAAGGGCTGATCGATGGCCACCACGATCGAACCGAAGACGTTGGCAATGGTGTCCTGCGCCGCGAGGGCAAAGGCCAAACCGCCGATACCCAAACCGGCGAGAAAAGCCTTCACGTCGGCGCCGAGACTTTGCGCGATCATCAACCCACCAAACACCACGAAGATCGCAATCAGGGTTTTTTTGATCCACGGCATGAACGCCGCGATGCCCATTTGCTTTTCCTTGGCCGCTGACTGCAGGTGATCCAGCAGGGTGTCGAAGGCGCGCAGAAAAAGCCAAAACATCCCCAAAGAATAAGACACCGTGATGGCATAGCTGAGGGCCGCATCTCCGGTGGGCGACAGCTTGAGCACCTTGAGTGCACTCATGATGCCGGATATCACAATCAGAGCCGCCACCGGGTCCTCCAGCGCAGGAAACATTTTGTCGTCCAGCGTGGTTTTGGTGCGGGCGGCCAATTTCCGGAAAAAACCAAAGATCACGATCGTCACCACCCGGCGCAGCAGAAAGGCGATGACCAGGAGCAGCACCGCAATGACGTATCGTGTCACGGTATTGCCACTGCTCTTCACGTCAAAAATTTCCAAGGCGCCGTCCACCACCGCTTCGAGAAAATCAGGCGGGCGTGGTGCCGCATGCCCGCTGGCCACGGCCGCGGCCGCATTGACGGTTTGGGTCATATCCGCGCTGGGGTCCACCGTGACCACGGGGCTCGAAGCTTCCTCCTGAGCGAGGGCGCCGGTTGTTAGGTGCAGACAAACCAAAAAAAGTAATGCGTAACGCTTCATGAGTGGACCTCAATGAATCGGGTCTTAAAATCTTGTCAAAGTCTCCCCGACCATACGCTGGAAATCTAACCGGGGTTGAAATGCCCGGCATTTTTCCACCGCCGCAATCGCGGCTTGATCCAAGGCGACGGCCCCCTGCATCCTAGGCCAGCCCATGCCGATCATTCTTGCCGTCGTTGATACCCTGCCCGCCTTGCCATGGTGGGCTTGGGCGGGATTTTTTGCTTTCATCACCGTGATGCTGATGATCGACCTTGGAGTCTTTCAGCGCGAATCCCATGAAGTGAAGATGAAGGAAGCCCTTGCCTGGTGCCTCATCTGGTTTACGTTGGCGTTAAGTTTCAATGGGCTCATCTGGTGGTGGCGGGGCGCCCGGCTCGCCCAGGAATTTCTGGCATCTTACCTCGTGGAGTTGTGCCTGAGCATTGATAACGTATTCGTTTTCATCCTCGTCTTTGCCTATTTTAAAGTAGCTCCACGTTACCAACACCGGGTGCTGTTTTGGGGGATTATTGGAGCGGTGATCATGAGGGCTGTTTTCATCTTGGTCGGCGTAAGCGTCATCGCCCGTTTCCACTGGATCTTGTATGTCTTTGGGGCGTTCCTCGTCTACACCGGCATCAAGATGGCTCTCCCGAACAAGGAGGAGGTCGATGTCGATCCTGACCATAACCCTGCGGTGCGACTATTCCGCCGGTTCTTCCCCGTTACCACCAAGTCACATGGAGGAGATTTTTTCCTAAAGGAAAACAGTAAGTGGGCCGCCACCCCATTGTTCATTGTGCTGATTGTGATCGAGACCACCGATCTGGTCTTCGCCCTTGATTCCCTGCCTGCTGTCCTGGCCATCACCCGCGACGGCTTCATCGCGCTGACCTCAAACATCTTTGCAATCCTGGGCCTGCGTTCCCTTTATTTCGCGCTCAATGGCGTCATGCAACTGTTCCGCTACTTGAAGATCGGCCTCGCTTTGATTCTAACTTTTATCGGCGTAAAAATGCTGATCGAAGCGTGGATTGATATCAGTATCGGTATCTCCCTCGCCGTCATTGGAGTCGTGCTTGCAACCTCCGTCCTGATGTCCGTCCTGATCCCGGAAAACAAACCCAAACCTTAGATTCACTCGATGAATCGCGCAGCCCATCCCGGTTTGGGTAGAGGACAAGTCTGCCCATCCCCCCAGATACGATAACGCCACCGGGCAATGACCTTATAACCCCAATCACGCCACGAACTTGGGATAACCCCAAGGATCAAGCCCAAGAATCCTCCAAAGCCTCCACAAACCCGCAAGGCCGCCACCACCCCATTGGTGCGGATCAAATAATCGGGTTTTTGGCGGTCGGCCCAATTAGGGATAAAGACCAGTGAATCAAAATCGTCGGTCGGTAACCCATGGCTAACGAGATAGTCCTGAGCGGCCTTACTTTGCAGAGCAGCATAACTAATCCGCGCGTGCCGATCCAATCGCAGCAGCAATCGCACGCTGCGGTTACACAGGCCACAAGTGCCATCGTAAAGGAGCACAGCCCCTGCAATCTTTGTGGTCGTTGTCATCAGTTGGTCGCGTGTTGGGCATAAACTTCCGCGATATCGGCCAAATCGCAAGCGACGTCCACCACCGAATCGAACCGTGCGGTCCGCCCGACATCCGTGAATGAACCCCGCTCCGAATAAATCACCTGACCATCAGCCAGTTTCCATCTGCCCTTGTTCGCCTGAATCTTCTGCTGCATCTCCGCCAAAAGCGCCGCACTGAAAAACCCCGGATCATTCGTCCGGATAAACCAATCCCGGTCGAAAGCCGCATCGCCCACTTTGATTTCTCTCGCGCCAAACACCTCCAACAATTTGGTGCCTATACCCTGATGAGTAAGTGCGAACGTCAATTTGCTGTGCAGGGCCGGTGTCACCGCCACGGCCGACCAGGTCGTCTTCGACTTGCCCGTTCCCGTGGTGTAATTGTAGATGCGTACTTTCTTTCCCCTAATAATCCCCATGGCTTCCGGGGAACGTTGAAACCCCAGCACGGGCTTGTTCTCGGTTACCCGCAGGCGCAATCGATCCGCCAGATGCTTCACATTCTCCAAGGCCTTGCGTGAGGCGATCGCCGCCATGCGAAAAATCACCATCATGAATATGGCGAACCCGCCAAACATCAACACCGGCCATAGAACCTGCTCACGCATTGACGCAAATTAGCATCAGCCGTTTCGCGCGCGAGTCGATTCGTAGCCTTCTCCGAGAACTCCCAGGCCGGGTCGGATCACCCACCGCCGAGTAGACTAGGGCTGATATCAATCGCCTTTTGCTATTGCCACTAAAGGTGGACGCGCAGGTCCCACGGCGCGTCGTGCATGCCACACCGGCAGCACTCGTTCAAAAAAGCAAAACCAACAGGCGTTTGGAGTGACAAATCAGGTGGGGCGAGACGTCCCTGCCGAGCCGTCGGTTACCTAGGACACAAAAAAGGCCGGCCGCACTGCGCCCGACCTTCGCTTTTGTTTTCGTTAATATTGTGAACGTTAGTTCACGGTAATCTTGCGCGGTTTGACCGCCTCGGCCTTGGGTAAGGTCGCGGCCAGCACCCCATCGCGCAGTTCCGCCGATATCCTGTCGCTGTTGAGCAGATTATCGTGCGTGAGCACGAGCTCATAGGTCGAAAGGTCGGACTCGCCATGCCGGAGAGTCCAATTCTCGGGTTGTCTCCAAGCCCGACGCCCAACGACCCGGATTTCACCGTTGTCGGAGGTGATGTCCAAGCCCGAC
>DFDG01000055.1:5390-58410 GCA_002367815.1 Opitutaceae bacterium UBA3033
TCGCGCAGTTCCGCCGATATCCTATCGCTGTTGAGCAGATTATCGTGCGTGAGCACGAGCTCATAGGTCGAAAGGTCGGACTCGCCATGCCGGAGAGTCCAATTTTCGGGTTGTTTCCAAGCCCGACGCCCGACGACCCGGATTTCACCGTTGCCGGAGGTGATGTCCAAGCCCGACTTATCCACCCCCGGTAATTGCACGATCAGTTGATAGGCATCGTCGTTCTCGGTGATTTGATAGGCGGGTTTTTGCCCCGGCCCTGCGGATTTGGCCGTATCCGCAGGCGGTGGCAACGGCCGCCTAATTGAGGGAATAATCGTATTGAGTAATGTCATGGTTGTTTCTCCTTTTGATGTTGGTTGCGCAGGGGATTACCTTACCGCGACGGTGATTTTCTTCGGCTTCGATTCCTCGCGCCTCGGCAACGTGACTGTGAGCACACCGTTTTCACAGGACGCACTGACTTTGTCGGTTTGCACACTGTCAGGAATGCGGATCGAACGATTGACCGAGAAGGACTGTTCCTTGTCCCTGTCCTTGGTTTTGCGCGTGGCGTTGATGGTCAGGTGACCGTCGACCATCTCAATATGGATGTCGTCACGGTTGATCCCCGGCAGTTCGGCGCGGACGTAGGAGTTCTCCCTGTCTTCATACAAATCGACGGGAAATCGAGTGGATGATTCGCCCACAAAATTTCCAGGCATAGAAGCGAACATGCGGTCGATCTCGCCCTCAAGACCGGCCCATGGTACGCGACCATAATCCCGGAGCACCGGAGCGTAACCGCGGGAGTAAGGTTGGTTGTATCGTATAAGTCTCATAATATTATTTTCTGGTTAAGTTATCGGCTTCAGTTCCGTGCCAATGGTTATGCATGCGCGGTGCCGTTTATGGTTATAACCTTAACCCCATGTTTCAGAATCAGTTGGCTGCACCAGACCTTGAGCAGTGTGTAAAAACGACCCGACCTGCGACGTCACACGTGGGAAAAAATTGCACCGCAGAAACGACAATATTCGCCGAAGAATATGCCTTAACATTATGCCGGAGAAAATCCGTGCCCAATGACGTCGAACATGGTTAGGTGGGCGATTACATCGCATGAATTTTAACTTTGATACCCCTACCAACCGTGTCGGCACGGATTCCCAGAAGTGGCAGAAATACGCCGGACGAGATGTGCTTCCCATGTGGGTAGCCGACATGGATTTCAAGTCCTCTCCAGCCATCCTCGCTGCCCTGCACGAACGGGTGGAGCACGGTATCTATGGCTATGCCCGACCGACCAAGGCGACCATGGATGTAATGGTCGCGGCTATGGATTCGCGCTACGGATGGTCCATTGATCCCGCTTGGATCGTGTGGCTGCCGGGCCTGGTCTGCGGACTGAACGTAACCGCCCAAGCCTTTGCTGAACCGGGGGACGAAGTGCTCACGCTGGCCCCGATCTATCCTCCCTTCATCAGCGCACCGAAAAACAGTGCACGGGTTTCCGTTTCCGTTGATCTGCAACTCAAGGATGGCCGTTGGGACATTGATTGGGATGCGCTGAAGGCTGCGGTTACCCCGCGCACCAAACTTTTCCTCCTGTGCAATCCGCACAATCCTGTCGCGCGCGTCTGGCGGCGCGAGGAACTGACCCGCATGGGCGAATTCTGTGTGCACCACAATCTCGTGCTCTGCAGCGACGAGATTCACTGCGATTTGATCCTCGATGATCTGCCGCATATTCCGACCGCCTTACTCGGCGAGGAAATTGCCCGACGCAGCATCACTTTGATGGCCCCGAGCAAGACCTACAACGTGCCCGGACTAGGCACTTCGTTTGCGATCATTCCTGATGTTGGTTTACGCGCAAAGTTTGTGCGCGCCACCGCTGGCATTGTCGCAGAGGTCAATGCCCTCGGCTTCACTGCGTGTGAAGCCGCCTACCGCGACAGCGAACCATGGCGGCAAGGGCTTTTGGCCTATTTACGAGGCAATCGAGATCTGCTGCTCGATTTCGTCGCCCGCGAACTTCCCGGAGTAACGATCGAAGCACCCATCGAAGCCACTTACCTGGCATGGTTGAATGTGCGGGAACTTGGTCTCAAGGATCCCATCGCCCACTTCGAAGCGCATGGCGTAGGGCTGAGCGACGGTGCATTCTTTGGGGCACCCAAGGGCCATTATGTTCGCATCAATTTCGGCTGCACCCGCAGCACGTTGCAGGAGAGTCTTCAGTGCATGAAGAAAGCGGTCGCCGCCATCGCTTGATCCGGAATTATCTTCCAGCGTGCCCCGGGCACTGACCGCAAAAATCGTATCGAGAGTGTAACCCAATGGGTTCCACTTTCGATACGACCAAAGTTCCTCCTTAACTAAAACTATGGATGGATCTCAGTGAGGCCTTGGCTGTTGCAGCCTTCACGGGAGCCCGTCGATTGCAAAATGCCACCGCCGGCGCCAGGGCGTCGGTTTGATCAGACGATCCGGATCAGACTCTCCTATGTGGAATGTCTGTATCACCATGCTAAGAAAAGATCTCAAACCTTAAGGTTCCAAAGTCCGACTGGTCAGATATCTGGGTGTTCCGCGGCAAAGAATAAATGACTTTCTCACCGGTCGCAGCCGACTCCCCGACGCTGAATTCACTTTGCGCATGCTGCATTGGCTCTCCGAGCGTCGCGCCGGACGGGATCTACCGCTCTAGCAAGAGTGTAACCTAATGGGTTACACTTTTGCAGGGTTGTCGCGGGAATGGTGCTGGGTATAGTGGGGGACTTCGTTTCATGCGTATCGGTGCCCACGAGCTTTCCACCAACCTCTTTCTTTCGCCACTGGCGGGTTACACCAACCTGCCTTTTCGGGTCACGCTACGTGAGCTCGGCGGCCTCGGCTGGGCGACGACGGATCTCGTCAACGCCCGCTCCTTGATTGAACGCAATCGCAACGCTTTGAAGATGGTGGAGTCGTCGCCGGAGGATCGGCCGCTCGCGATCCAGCTCTTCGGCAGTGTGCCGGAGGAAATGCGCGACGCCGCACTAATGTGCGAGGAAATGGGCGCCCAATCCGTGGATATCAACATGGGTTGTCCGGTGAAAAAAGTTGTCAAGATCGGCGGCGGTTCCGCGATGATGACTGAACTCGACAAGACCGCAGCATTGGTTCGCGGCATGATCAAAGCCGTCAAAATCCCCGTCACGGCGAAAATGCGTTTGGGCTGGGATGATGACAACCTCACCGCCCCTGATCTGGCCCGGGTGCTGGAAGATACCGGGGTGGCCGCAATCTTCGTGCATGGTCGCACGCGAGCCCAAGGTTTCAGTGGGCGGGTAAACCTCGCGGGCATCAGAAGTGTGGTCAAAGCGGTGAAATCGATTCCGGTAATCGGCAACGGCGACGTCACTACTCCGGTCGCGGCCAAGCACATGCTGGAAGAAACCGGTTGCGCCGGGGTGAGTATTGGTCGGGGAGCATTTTATGATCCCTGGATATTTCGCCGCACCGCCCAATATTTTGAATCGGGCGAATTATTGGCCGAGCCGCCGTTTACCGAGCGGGTGCGAGTGATGCGCAGGCATTTCGAACGCTATTGCGAATTCTATGGTGAAGACCACGGTGCCCGGCTGTTTCGCAAAGTCGCCCCGTGGTATGCAAAGCGTTTCGGACCCGCGAAGCCTTTCAAGCAGCGCATTATCACCATCAGGTCACGAACGGATTTCGAAACGGTGCTGGCCGAATACATTGAGTGGCGTTCACAGTATTGCGACGAAGAGGGCGAATTATTGCCCCGCTTTGCCCTAGGGCCGATGACGGCTTCGTTTATGAGCGACGAAGCCGAGCCGGCCGGTTTGAACCGCAGTGCCATCCCGGTGCCCAAAGGCCCAGTTGATGTTTGGTAAGTCCGAAGCTCAATCTTTGCCAGTAACACAAAATTCTGCCTTCGTGACTCGGACATGAATACTGTGAGCCATTTCTGGGGTTTGATTCTCGCGACCGTAATCGCACTGTTGCCGTTGATCAATCCGTTCGCGGCGGCCCCCACATTTCTGGCCATCACCGAAGGCGACACCCCGGCGCGGCGGAACCAACAACTGCGGATGGCTTGTATCTACATGGTGGCGATCCTGATCAGTTTTCTGATCGGCGGGACATTCATCATGGGATTTTTCGGTATTTCCATCCCCGGGTTGCGCATTGCCGGTGGCTTGCTTGTGGCCGGCATCGGCTCGGGCATGTTGGTTGCGGGCCCAAAGGACGCCAACCAAACCAAGCAGGAACAGGAAGCCGCCAGAGCCAAACGTGATATCGCATTTTCGCCCCTCGCCATGCCGATGTTGAGTGGTCCCGGGGCCATCGCGGTCACGATCGGTCTCACTTCACTTTCCACCGCATGGACCGACTACATCGCAATCATCATTGGAATCCTGATCGTCGCGATCATCATTTATGCAACCCTGAGACTTTCCGGAAAAATCGTGATCGTGATTGGACAGGGCGGGATGAACGCCCTCACCAAAGTGATGGGATTCCTGATCCTCTGTGTCGGCATTCAATTCATCGTCAATGGGGTGATCGGAATCGCCACCGATCCCGAATTACTACACCAAATCCGTGATGTGTTTACCGCCAAGTGATATGATCCAGGCCTAATAGGCTCAGAGATATTTGCGTTTGACCGTAGCGCCAGTGGTGTCGCGGAAAATAATACTCCGGGTTTCAGATTCGACATGGTCAAACGTGATGCCCAACGAGATATCCACCACATCTCCTTCATTAAAGAGTCGCCCATTGATCAATGCCCGGGCTGGTTTGCCTTGAAACACCCCGGTAATCGAAAGCCCTGCGACATGAGAATTAAACTCAGCGCTGGCTTCGGCCGCTTCAACAACCGTAGTGACGGTGGCGGTGATGTTCGCAGAAATTTGCGATTGAGAAGTGGTGGAAACCTTTTCTTCTTCTGCGGCGGTCGCGGGGATAAATTGAATCCCTTCCTCAGGTTCAATAACCTCGGCCACCGGATCGGCCAAGCCAGCATCGTGTTCCGCCGCCACGTCCTTGGCTTTTTCGACCAACTTACCCGCAAGGGATGCCGGTTCGGCTGGAGCCACTGGTTGCGGTTTCACCACCACAGGCCTTGGGGATAACACCAGCGGCGGAGGATCCATCAATATTTGCTGGGCAAAAAATCCCGCCAGGCCCAAAACTACGACCAGGATCAAAAGTACGAGTATGGTCTTGGGGGGCTTGCCCGGAATTCGTCTTTTCTTTGGAGCTGAAGGTTTCGCCTTTTCTTCTTCAACCTCGGCATCCGCTTCGTCAGCAGGAGGTGGTGCGGCATCAGTTTTCAACGCCAACTTAGGAACCGGAGGTGGTGCGGCCGCACCACTGGGAGCTGCGGGGGGAGGAGCCAACGGGGTAGACTCGGCAGAGACAGGCGGAGTCTCCATTGGGGGAATGGGGTCGGGCGCTTTGGCCTTAAGTTTGAACCTGAACGCATTATCATCTGCAGGGGCGGCAGCTGGCGGGCTTGGCGGCGCAACCGGAGGTGGGGTTGAAGCTACAGGGGCTGGGGAATTTTCGGCAGGACTGGATTCACTGGGGGTGGCAGCGGCATCCAGTTTCAGCTTGGGCTTGAGTCGAAATCATCCGGGGGCAGGAGCTGCAATGGCCGGAGGATTCTCTGCTGATTTTTCTGCCGCCGTTTCGGTCTTTTTTTCCGGTTCAGAATCCGACGATAATCGTGGCTTCAGTTTTAGTTTTGGGGCTTCGGTATCTGGAGTGCTGGTTGTTTCCGTCGAAGCCGAAGTCTCTGGCTGTGGTGCAGATGCCTATGGAGTGGACGCATCATCGGCTCGCAAACGGGGCTTCAGACGCAACGGAGGGGGCTTGGACTCATCACTCGTGGCAGAAAAGAGTTAACACAAATTTTGAATAGCGCGAAAACAAAAAGATTCGCTCGCGGTCAAACAGACCGATCCCAACAGTAAAATCAAACCATGTCTGATAAAAAGCACCGCATCCTACTTTGCCTGTTCCTCGCCACCCCGATGCTTTCGGGTTGTTTCTCCTGGAAAAAGAAAGCTCCGGAGGACAAAACCATTACGGTGCAGGTTGAACAGTCATTCAAGCAGCGCTGGATCGAAAGACGTAGCACGGAGTTGATCGGGCAGGGTAAACCGGCGGATATCGCGCTGGCCCAAGCTGTTCAGGAATTTCGCACGCGTTACGAATTTACCGGCGCCGCGCAGGAATGAATTCACTGGACAGTCAGGCGTCGACCCGGGGCGTGTTGGCTGCTTTGACCTGTTACATCGCCTGGGGCATATTTCCGCTCTATTGGCGCTTGTTGGCCGAAGTCGATGCCACGGAACTGATCGCCCACAGACTGTTCTGGACGATGTTGTTTACCGTCCCGCTGCTGTGGTGGCGTAATGGCTTTGCCGCAGTTTATGAGGTTTTTTCTTCGGGCCGGGCCTTGCGACTTTATGCCCTGAGTGGAGTGCTCCTAACGCTCAATTGGTTGGTTTTCGTCTGGGCGATCAACAACGGCCACGTGATTGAGACCAGTCTGGGGTATTTTCTCGTGCCCTTGGTCAACATCGCCCTCGGCTGGAGTGTCCTGCACGAACGTCTGCGCAAGGCCCAGTGGGTGGCCATCGCATTCGCGGCGGCGGGTGTGGGCTGGCAATTGATCCTGCTCGGGCGATTGCCGTGGATCGCGCTGGCCCTGGCCATTACTTTTGGCACTTACGGATTATTGCGCAAACAGTCACCCTTGGGGTCACTCGCTGGATTGACCGTGGAGACCCTGCTACTCGCTCCACTGGCGGGAGCATTTTTACTTTGGCGGGCAGTGACCGAAACCGGGGCGCTGGGTTCGGCACCAACCGGCACCCAATTGATCGTATTAACCACCGGAGTGGTCACCGCCTTGCCCTTGCTATTGTTTGCCTACGGGGCACGACGTTTGAAACTCTCCACGCTAGGACTGCTCCAATACGCCGCACCAACCGTCCAATTCGCACTGGGCGTGTGGTATTACCACGAGGGATTCAGTCTGGCCCGCGCGCAGTCATTCAGTCTGATTTGGATCGGGTTGATAATCTACACCACCGACGCCCTATGGACCCAAAGCAGGGGGAATCACATGGGTGCCACCGCCACCAACTGCATCGTGAAAACCAAAGTGGCATCAGGCGGAATTTTAGGTGACGATCCCCGCGTGCCATAAGCCAGCTCCGGTGGAATTATCACCAGCCACTTGTCGCCCGGTCTCATCAGTTTGATGATTTGATCCCAACCTTGGATAACTTTGCCCCGACCAAGGAGGAAAGTGAACGGCTTCTGCGGATCAATCTGTTGGTCAAACGTCTCCCCATTGATCAAACGCCCGATATAGACCAACGAAACTTTGTCGCCTCGTTTAGCCTTCTCACCGCTACCACTCTCCAACACCAGATAACGTATTCCGGTGTTGGATTTTTTTGCGCTGGGGAAATTTTCTTCCACCCAAATCAGATCCTGCGGAGGCAGTTTTTCCCGCTGCGCATACAGCGCACAGGGCGAAACAAATAAGAGCAACAAGAGGACACGGCGGCAATACATGCAGTAACCATTAGCAAACTGTTTCATGAATACACGGATTTTTTTACGGCAGAATGTTCGGCCACCAATCGCAGGGCCTTTTGCAGCAAGGAAAGTCCGGGCTCCATCCGATGCCACGGTGATGCCCCGGACGGATGCGGGAGAGGCACGCAATCGGCAGTATGGCCATCGTAAGTAATGGAAAACTGCTGCCCGATGGTCTCACTCAACGGAGCAATGTGTATAAATTGGCTGATGGCCAACTTGCCCACTGGAAGCACCAGAGCCGGTTGCAACAGATCGAACTCACGCCTCAGCCAATGGGCACAGCTTTCAATCTCCTTCGGCGCAGGCACCCGATCACCGCCGGTCGGTTTCTTGCCCGGAAAGCACCGGCAAACCGCAGCAAAATATATCCGTTCCCGCACTTCATCCTCCGTCCAACCCAGACCGGCCTGAAACCATTTGAAAAGCGTCTTTCCTGCGGTCCATGCAAACGGCCGACCCAGCTTGGGCTCCTTGTCACCCGGTGCTTGCCCCACCAACAGTATCCTACTCGTTATTGGTCGCCCAACCACCACTGGCTTATGCATCAGTGGGCATCGCCCGCACTGCTTAAGTGCGAGCAAATGTTTTTCAATCGGTGATGGTTTGGATGGGGCCACAATTAACGGGATGTAGATCGAGTGCGTATTGGAAAGTTACAAAACAATCGCCACGTTTCCGAATCAACTTAGCTCGATATCTGCCGGCGAATCCACCCCATCGCTTGATCAGCGGATCCCGCGGGGGTGGTGTGACCTCGAGGTTCAGGCAGCACGTGTAATTCCACAGCTCCCGCACGTGACAGCAGATCATGCGTAACTTCGGCGATGCGATCCGCCAAGGCGATCGCGCAATCGGTGCCCACCCGAGCATCTTGATCACCGATGACCATCCAGACCTGTTTCTGGGCGAGGTGGGCCGCGTGCGAAGTCAAAGCGAGCGTGCGGACCAGATAATTCTGCTCCGCCCCGTGAAATTCCCTTAATGCCAAGAGATCCGTCACCGGTGCAAATGCAGCGATGCATTTTACCCGGGGATCAAAGGCGGCAAAGTGCATCGCCAGAAAGCCCCCGCGCGAGGTGCCGCAAACCGCCACCTTCGCCGCATCGGTGCGACCGTTCGCGATCAAATGGTCGAGCACATGCGCCAATCGCTGATTGCTTTCAGCCACGAAATTCTCTCCCGCATCAGCGCGAAAACGCCAACCGTCCAACTGTTGAGGCTCACCCTCCCGGTGTTCCAAGCCATGACACGGCAGATCGATCGACACGCATTGCCAACCTTGATGCGTCAGCGCGGTGCCGCATTGACGAAAATAATCACTAGCAAGCGTGCCCTCAATCGTGTTGGCCAAAATGAACAGGGTCGGCACCGGCGGGTTAGATTCGCAACCCCAAAGACCAAAGCGAACGCCTTGATCCGTCTCGCCTATCCGCAGCACTGGATCTGGGTTCTCCACGCAATTATTTCCCCGACAGCTGCTCGGCCGTGAGCTCGTTAAGCAGCGGCTCTTCATTGGTAAAGCATTCCAGATTCCGGGAAAAAATATCCCAGAGCCGCACCGCGAAATTAGGGCTCAAACTGGAGCCGGAAATATGGGGGGTGAATATCACGTTGGGAAATTTCCAAAGCGGATGATCCGGCGGCATCGGATAGTGGTAGTGCGTATCGAGTGCCGCACCCGCGATCCACTTTTCCTGGAGGGCTTGGATCAGGGCTGACTCTTTGATGATCGGTCCGCGCGCCGGATTCAGCACGAACGCCCGACATGGCAACAGCTGCAATTCACGCTCACCAATCAGGCTCTCGGTCGATTTGTTCAAAGGCAGTCCAACGACCAGAAAATCGAGATCACGTAGAAACTCCATTTCCTCTCCAGGGCGAAACACTTGATCGGGGAAAACTCCCTCGGGATCACCCGTGCCCGGCACTTGATAAATATTACGGGTGGGACCAACGCCATTACGCGTCATCACTTTTACGTGCAGTCCCATTTGGCGCGCAAGTCGGGCCGTTTCCCGGCCAATGCCACCATAGCCCCAGATACCCACGGTCTGGCCGCGAATCTCCCGCTGGAAAATGGCCGAGCGATCCCACACCGCGGCATCCTGGTTGCGGATCAACTGCCGACAATCACGGGTCAGATTGATCATCATTGCGATATTCCATTCGGCAATCGGCACATCAAAACAACCCCGGGCATTCGTCGCCCGAATACCGCGTGACGGTAGATCATGGGCATAGAGTTGGACGTAACCGGTGGACGCGATTTGCACCCATTTGACTGCTCGCAAGTCGGCGAAGTTGGTTGGCGGAAAAGTGCAAAACAATACTTCGACCTCCGCGATGCGGGCCGCATCCAATGGCCGGGTCTTTTCTTCCGGCGGATCGACAATATCGATATCGTAGAGCCCCGTTTTTTGGATCGCTGCCAATGCCGCCGGCACCACCGGCACATCAATCAACAATTTAAAGGCCATCAGGTGGAAAGGATTTTTCCGGGCACGCTGTTAAACTCACCCGTGCCGGGCTGGAATGGATAACGCGCCTTGATCTCGTCCGTCAGGATAACGCCAAAGCCCGGACGATCAGGCGGCAGGACATGGCCATCCTTTATGATCAAACCCCCATCGATCACATCGGCGTGCAGTCCGGCGTAGTCGGGCGCAATTTCGAGCATGCAAGTATTGGGCGCAGCAAATCCGCAATGCACGTTTTGCATGAGTGAGCCGCCCGCTCCCCACGCATGCGTGGCTATCTTGCGGCCCTTCTCCGCCATCATCTTGGCCACGATCATAAACTCGCCGATTCCCCCAGTGAAGGATGCATCGGGCTGGCCGATATCAAAGCAGTCTTGCTCCGCAAAGACCTTCCATTCGTAACTCGCCGTCAGGCATTCGCCCCCGGCGATCGGCACTATGGTTGCTTTGCACAATTCCGCGTAGCCCCATGGGTCGGTGTAATGCAGCGGCTCTTCGAGAAAGAAAGGGGTGAACGGCTCGATCGCTTTCGCTACTGCCGTGGCCACTTCCAGTGTCCAGGTCGCACTCGCATTGTTCCCCATGTGACCATCCATCATCAGCCAAGCATCGTCGCCGGCGTGATTGCGCATGAAGGCCCATTTGTCCGCCTCAAAATCGGCCGCCGCCTGCGGGTCCATCGGCATATACCATTCCTTCCCGTGGTCGGAAGTAAAGCTACCCGCCCCCACTTTGATCCCCTTGAATCCCAAGGAAAAATAATGATCAATTTTGCCGGCCAACTTATCCTTGGGATAATTGCTCGGCCCGCCGGTAGCGTAGCAAGGCAGACGATCATACTTCGCCCCGCCCAACAAAGCATGCACCGGTTGATCAAGCAGCTTGCCCTTCAAATCCCACAATGCCGCCTCGATGCCATTGAGCACGATTGCTCCCAATCCCACGCGGCACCAGAAATTGCCGCAATGATACATCCGCTGCCAAAGCTCCGGAATGTTGTCCACGTTCTGTCCGATCAAAATAGACTTAAAAAACTCCACGATGGATGGTACTGTTTCCGGACAAAAATATCCCGCGTAGGTTTCACCGATCCCCGTGTGGTCGCCATCCGTGATCACTTCGATAAACGCCGCACTGCGCAGTTTTCGCGCTTCACTCAAATAGGGGTCATTCGTGCATGGTCCCGTCAGGAGAATGGTGCGCACATCGGTGATTTTCATAATGTCATGCCCAAAGGTTGAGGAGGCGGCCCTCCCAATAAGAGGCAATCAAACACTCGGGAACTTCACTGCTTAAAAATTTCGTGAAGTAATTCAACTCCGGCGGGACTTGCTCACCATCGGGATCAACGATCCACAACAGATGCCTGGGCTCCAAACGGCGTAAAGTTTCGCCGGCAAATGCGGACGCCTCGGCCCGTTTTGGCGGGCAGTGACGGGCCACCACCAGCGCCGTCCACATGAACCGCGCCAGACAGTCACCGTAAATCCAGGATGAGGCAAATGACAGCATGGGGTGTCCTCCAAACCATTCCTCGCGGGGCAACCGCTCCGTCATTTTGCAATGCCGCCAACTACGGTCCTTCGAGGACACCATGAACCAGTAGAGGTAGCCCCATTTGTCCCGATCGAAGCCCAGGGGTTGATCCTCCCACCACAACGCCAGCACCCGGCTCAGATCCTCGTTCGTGAATCGTTCGGGTACGCATTCGTGGATAATGACCGCGGAAATCGCGGTGAACTGACAGTGTTGAATCTGCTCCCAATGTGCGAACTCCCCTTCCGCCACCTTGGCCCCGGCAATTTTATCCCAAGGTTGGCTCTCATAGGAACCATCGCGAAACTGTCCGACGATATAGTCGAGCCGGCGGTGGGTCATCCACTTGCCCGTAAGCATGACATGCTCATAGGCATCCAGATATTTTTGTTCACCCGACATTTTGTAAGCCGCCGCCACGATCGCGGCCATGATCGCATTGTAATCGGAGGGATCGGTCCGCATGCACCAATTGCCGCCGCTGCGATTGAAAATCGTGTAATCGATCGAAATCTGGTAATCCGCCACCGCCATGATCATGTCGCGAATTTCCGCCTGCTCTTCCGAGGTAGCAATCGGGAGGAAACTCAACCAACCCCACATGGCATGCAGGTATTGGTCTCCGGTGGTGTGCCCCGAATATTCGAAATGAAAGGGCTTGCCCATGAAACCCCGCTGCCCCGCCTCGACCCCCAATTCAAAGACAATGCGCAACGAACGATAAGCGGACCGGGCCGCGGCCATCGCATCCGCTTCACCCGTGGCTTTGAACCGGATGCTTTGCGCCGCCAGATGGCTACCGGACGCGGTAATGGAATTCTCGTTACTAAAAAAATCGGTGATCGATTTGAATTTGTGACCGAAGTTAAAGGAAAACTGATCCATCCCCTCAAAGTCTGTCGTGCGCACCTGCCTTAAACCCTCAGGGGCGACATAAGGCATGCACATCATGATACCACTGGGGTGCACCCGCGCCGCCGAGGTCACGCGCTCGATTTGCCTAATTTTCTCCTCCGGTGAAAGAGCAGCGAACTCCGGAAAAAGATCATTAATCGGATGTGCCGAAGCCGCTGGTTGGGTGTTGGGGGTAACCACGGACTAAACGGATGAGCACGGAATCGACTCAAGGGAATCAGAAAAACCAAATTGTTAAGTGAAAACATAAAAAAGCTGCATAGCGCCAAGGCGTTATGCAGCTGAAATAGTTAACGGAGATTCAGTAACCTGAATCCGAATTATTACCGGCGACCACCACGGCCGCCACGGAAGCCCCCGCGTTGTTGCGGGTAATCACCATGAGCAGCTGCGCGGCCCCGGCTTTCGCGTTGTTCGGGCGGACGATCAGGCCGGGGCGTATAAGGACCGTAGGGAAAGCCGGCGAGTTTGAGCTCGGGAATCTTTGAACCGATGAAGCGTTGGATATCACGGATGTCTTTTTCGTTCTCAGGGGTGACCAGCGTGAAAGCATCACCCACGGCCTGCGCGCGTCCGGTGCGACCAATGCGATGCACATAATCCTCCGGTTTCTCCGGTACATCGTAATTGATTACGTGGGAGACACCGGCAACGTCGATGCCCCGGGCCGCGATATCGGTCGCGACCATCACTTCGTATTTCCCCGACTTAAAACCATCGAGCGCTTCGATACGTTGATTTTGCGAGCGATTCGAGTGGAGCACGCCGACCGAATGATTGGCCGCCTTGAGGCGACGCGCGATCTTGTCGGCTCCATGTTTGGTGCGCGAGAAAATGAGCACGCTGTCAAAATCCGTCTTCTCCAACAGAGCGAGCAGCAGATCAAATTTTTGGTCATAGCCCACCGGATAAAGCGCATGCTTGACGGCCTCGTTGACCGTCCGGGCGATTCCCACCTCGATGCGGCTCGGATTGCGCAATGCGAATGAGGCGATGGCCTGAATTTCAGGCGGCACGGTCGCGGAAAAAAGCAGGGTCTGACGCTCGCGCGGGCACCGGGAAATGATGTCTTTGACCACGGGCAGAAAGCCCATGTCGAGCATGTGATCGACCTCGTCGAGGACGAGAGTGTTGATGTCGCGGAGATTGATCGTACCGGCCTTGAGGTAATCCATCAGGCGACCGGGAGTGGCGGCAATGATGTCGACCCCACGGCTGAGTTCCTTGCGTTGGTTGCCGTAACCCACCCCGCCGAAAACGGCAACCGTGCGCAGGTCGGTGAAACGGGCGAAATCGCGAAAGGCAGTTTCGACTTGGGCCGCGAGTTCGCGGGTCGGCTCGAGAATGAGCACGCGGGTTTTGCCGTGACTCCCGAGACGAGTGAGAATCGGCAGCGCGAAGGCCGCGGTCTTGCCGGTGCCGGTCTGGGCGGAGCCGATGACATCGCCACCGGCGAGCACGAGTGGAATTGCACGCAACTGAATGGGCGTGGGATCAGAATAGCCGGCGGCTTGGACACCGCGGAGCACAGGTTCTGAGAGATTGAGAGCTTTAAAAGACATGATAATGGAGCGGGTCGGTTGATGTCGGGAGTTCCCGACCGAGGCGCGCGACCCGCGCGCCATTGGACAAGTAATATTGCCTGTCTTTACCCTGCGTAAAATGCAGGTGCTGTTAGACAAAAAAGGACGGACCCCAATTGAGGGCTCCGTCCCTTGAAAATCGGTTTATTGGACCGGTGTAGGGATTAGTAACGACGCTCGCCACGATCGCGATCGCCACCGCGACCACCACCGCCGAAACCGCCACGACCACCGCCGCCGCCACCGCCGCCGCCGAAGCCACGACCGCCGCCGCCGCCGCCACCGAAGCCGCCACCTGGACGTTCTTCCTTGGGGCGTGCTTCGTTAACCGTCAATTGACGGCCATCGAGTTCGGAGCCATTAACTTTCTCTGCAGCTGTCTGCGCTTCTTCTGCTGTGCCCATGGTCACGAATGCGAAGCCACGAGGGCGACCAGTCATACGGTCCATTGCGACGTAGACGTCAGTCACACTGCCATGCTGACCGAAGTGTGAACGGAGTTCGTCTTCAGTCGTCTTGAATGACAGGTTGCCGACATATAGTTTTGAATTACTCATCTGATGATTCGAAGATACACCGTCTGCTGCCAGTTCCGTTCCCACCGTGGGTTTCGAAATCATCACTAGAGCCTCTGCTCAGCTAACGACTCACCAGATCCTGTCATCTAACGCTTTCTCTATCGAGGGCGGCAGCAAGGCAGACCCCGGCTGATGACACAAGCTTAAACCCCGGGGGCTTATTCCCCGCCCTATCAGATGGAATACTTGGCTTTGATATCTTCGGGCAAAGGAGTGGCCCGACCAGTGGCGAGAGTGACCAAGGTATAATCGCAATATCCATCACACACCCTTTTGCCGGTGGGCAATTTTTCGATTTCAAAAGCCACCCGACAACCGGTTCCCGTGAAATGCATGATCCAGCAGCGCACCGTCATCCTGTCTCCCCACCCCAACGGTCGTTTGTATTGGATATTCGCCGCCGCCATGAACCAGCCCAGGCCACGGGAAGCAAAATCCTGCATGGACATGCCGTAGCATCGCTCCATCTGGTCAAATCGCGCCGCCAGCATGTAGTCCAGATAACGCGTGCTGTGCACGTGTTGGTAAAGATCGATATCGTCGGGCCGGACCGATAACTCGGTCTCAAATTTGGAATAGACGTTCATGGGAGAGCGATAGAAATATGGGAAGGATTGGGGTTATTTATAATTTGGATCAAAGTGGGCGGCAAGCTGGCTCGCGCCGATGATCTGCCCGCAGCTAGGTTTAATCATTCCCGTAGACGCTCCAAGGCACGACGATCACGTTTGGTCGGACGCCCGGTCCCTTTCTCGCGGGCCAACAATTGCTGCACACGATGGGCTTGGGCTTTTTCGATTTCTTCCGGTGGCGTCAGGTCAGTGTAAAATTCTGGCACGAGCTTGGCCGCTACTCGTGACCCGGGTGCGGCGATCACACGCAAAGTGCGATCGATCAGACCCTGCCTCACTTTGATCATGTCACCGACCTGCACTTCCCGCGCCGGTTTAATCGGCTGTTCATCAATCTGCACCGAACCGGCACGACAAGCCGCGGTGGCCAAAGCCCGGGTTTTAAAAAGCCGCACGCACCAGAGCCATTTGTCGATGCGCATGCTGACGGGGGTAAAAGACACGGCCGCGAGTCTGGCTAACCCGCGGCCGGAGGCAAATTGGATTTCAGGCGGTTCGAGCCTTACTTGGCCTTGGCTGCTTGGATATCCTTTCGGATCCAGTCATTGAGCAATTCCTTCTCGTAATTAAGCTCTTCATTGCGGCGCAGCGTGAGGTGCATCATAAAACCGAGATCGCGTAATTCGCGGGCGCCCTCCTTGAACACTTTGCCATCAGCACCGATCAGTTTGAAACTGAGATCGATCCGCGGTGGGTAGATATCCTTGATGATTCGAATATCATCACTACCGGGTTGGTGCCATGGCTCAAAATCCCCCGCCATATCAACATTGGTAACCGTAACTTCCAGTTTTTGACCATCCCCAATGGATTTGCCCGCTTGCGCAACAATATGCTGCTGGATGAGGTCGAGGTAGGCCGCCTGGCCTTTCTCTGTCGGCATATAGGCGTCGCGCACATCGGAAAATTTATCTGCCTCAAAAAATGTGACTTTAACTTTCTGGTCATTCCCGGACATATCCTCCGCGACCGCGATGCCTGTAATACTAAAGCCGACGATGGCTGCCATGACGATATACTTGGTTTTCATAAGGAGCCTCAGACCAATCGGTGGGTAGAAAGTTTCATCCCCACCTGTTTCGACAGGAAACATAATCAAAGAACATTCGTATTTTGGTAACGTAAACTCTGGTTGATCAATAAGCTGAGCCAACATGGACGGACAATTTTTCAATGGTAACCGCCGTTATTTTATATTCCGGAGTCTTGGTATAATTATCCAATTGGGCGGTGGTTATCTGGTTGAGGAATACCTTGGCGTTATGAAACGTGGTATAAACCTCTCCCGATTTCACGTTGTCACTGATGCCCACCGGCAACTCCACGGCACCCTGTTTGCTGCGCAGCCGTATCATCTCACCATCCGTGATGTCGAGTCGGGCAGCATCGTCCGACGAGATCTGCAGGGTATCAGTCACATGCAGGCTGGCATTCCGCGTCTGGCCGGTTTGCGTGGCCGCATTATAATGATAAAGGTTACGACCGGTAGTGAGGATGAAGGGGTATTCTTCACTGGTCACCTTTGGCGGCGGTAGAAACTCTATGCGACGAAGAGCGGTGGTCTTACCATGGGTGAAGTGGTCCACATGCATGATCGGCATACCGGGATCGTTTTCATCGAGACAGGGCCACTGCATCCCGCCGAGCTTATCCAGACGGGCATAGCTGATGCCTGCCCCTTCGGGCCAGAGTGATCTGACTTCATCCCAGATTTGTTCAGCCGAATCGTAAGCGAAGTGTTCTCCTTTACCCATCGCTTGGGCAACCTGACAGACAATTTCCCAATCTGAACGGGCCTGGCCCTGCGGCAGAGCCGCCCCACGCACGCGTTGAATGCGGCGTTCGCCATTCATGAACGTGCCGTCCTTTTCGAAGGATGAAGCGGCGGGTAAAAACACGTCGCCGAACTCGCGGGCCGTGGCGTTCATGAAAAGATCCTGCACAATAACGAGATCTATTTGCTCCAGCGCCCGTCGCGTTTCATTCGCATTCGGATTCGTCATCAAGATGTCGTAACCGATGGACCACAGGGCCTTGAATTTACCCTTCGTGGCCGCCTCCAACATTTCGATCATGTTAAGACCGGGATGCGTGGGCAGGGGTGAATGGTAAGCGGCCTCAAATTTATCACGGGCTTCAGTCAATGGCACGTAGCCAGCGAGGAGTTTCGGCTCGCAGCCCATGTGGGGAGCGCCTTGGACATTGTTCTGACCACGCAGGGGATTGATGCCCGAACCAGGCTTACCGATGTTGCCCGTGAGCAGCGCTATGTTGACCAACGCCATGATGCCTTCGGTGCCCTGCACATGTTCCGTCATGCCGAGACCGTGAACACTGAGCGAGGGTTTGTTGCCGGCGTAGAGGCGCGCCGCTTGGCGAATCTTGGCCGCCGGCACTCCGCAAATATCCTCCACTTTCTCGGGCAAAAACTCGCGGATAAAATCGCGATATTCCTCGAATTCGGTGATACGGGTACGCAGGAATTCTTCATCAACCAGACCTTCGTCGACAATCGTCGCCCCCATCGCGTTGAAGAGCACGACGTTGGTGCCGGGGTGCAATTGCAGATGCAGCGTGGCGTATTCGCACAGTTCGATCACGCGGGGATCCACCACAATTAAGTTAGCCCCATGGATCGCCGCCTGTTTGATCCGAGCACCCGTTACGGGATGGCCTTCGGTCGGGTTGGCTCCGCAAACAATGATGGTTTTCGCGATCTCGATTTCATCGAGCGAATTGGTGGCCGCACCGGTGCCCAAGGTCATCTTCATCGCGGCCGCCGTCGGCGAATGACAGACGCGGGCGCAGCAATCGATGTTGTTGGTGCCGAGAACCAAGCGGGCGAATTTCTGGGCCACGTAATTTTCCTCGTTGGTGCCACGAGCAGAACTGAGCACGCCGATGCTGTCCGGCCCATGCTCAGCGGCCGTCGCGGTGAATCGGTCGGAAATATATTTAATCACTTCATCCCAACTCACATCCTGCCATTTCCCTTCCCGCCTGATCATCGGCGAAGTGATGCGTTCATCGGCGTAAACGTAATCGAAAGCGTAACGACCCTTCACACAGGTATGGCCGTGATTACTCGGTCCATCGGATGGGCGGATCGTGGTGATCTTGCCTTCGCGAGTGCCTACTTCCACTTCGCAACCCGTGCCGCAGTAGGAACAAATGGTTTTGGTCCATTCGGTTGGCACCCCACGCACGAGGACCGTAATGTCTTCCAGCGCGCCGGAAGGACACGTGTCCACACAGGCGCCACAACTTACGCAACCGCCATCGAGCAGGGTTTCGCCACGAACCGGGAGGATGCGGGTTTCGTCACCGCGATTCCAAGCTTTCCAGACGAATTGACCCTGCACCTCCTCGCAGATGCGAACGCAACGGAAACAGGTCACACACTGCGACATGTCGATGTTGATGTAGGGGTGCGACGAATCCTTCATGAACGGCACCTCGGGCTGGGGCGCCGTGCGCGAACCACCCGCCTTCACTTCATATTCGTTGAGGTAGCGATGAAATTGTTTCTCCGGAAAATCCGCGACGGCCTCCGCCGGATAATTTTTCGCGAGGAGCCCGAGCAGGGTCTTGCGCACCCCTTGGACTTCTGGCGAATGGGTGAGCACTTCCATACCATCGCGAATCTGTGTGTTACAGGCCGTGACGAGCCCATTCATGCCTTTGACCGCAACCGAGCAAAGGCGACACGATCCATACGGATCGATCCGGTCATCGTGGCAAAGCGTGGGCACTTCGAGGTCGATCTGACGAAACGCCTCATTGATGGTGAGGCCTTCGGGAAACTGGTGCGACTGACCGTTGATAATTACTTGAAGCATGGTTCAATCTCCTCGGGATAATAACGTAGAATGGATTCGGCGAAACGGGCGAGACCGGTGCCGTGCCCGCATAGACTGGTGAGTTTCAATGCGGTTACGAGGTCGCGACATTCCTGCAAATCGGCCTTGGTCGCGTCGCCCGCCATGGCGTTGGCAAAAATATCCTCGATCCGCGCGCTGCCACTGCGGCATGGCGTGCACTTGCCGCAAGACTCGTAGGCGCCAAACGAGAATACGTGTTCCACGAGATCGGGGATGGAGGTATGTTCGTCAAAAGCCACGACCCCGCCGTGACCGACGCCCGCGCCAATCGCGCCGAGTTCTTCAAACCCGAGCGGCGTATCCACCAAGTGCGGCGGGATCATCCCAATGATCGGACCACCGATGATGACGCCCTTCAAAGTGCCGCCGCCACGCAGGCCACCGCCAAGTTCTTCGATGATGTGGCGCACGGTGACGCCAAACTCGACCTCGTAAAGACCGGGCCGATTGAACAGTGAATTGAGCGAAAGCACCTTGGTGCCACGACTCTTGGAGAACCCAAGTTCGGCATAAGCTTCACCACCATGATTAACGATCCAAGGGATGTTGATGAGAGTCTCGACGTTGTTGAGCAGAGTGGGTTTACCCCAAAGCCCACTCTCGGTCGGATACGGAGGCCGCGCCATGACCTCAGGCCGATTGCCTTCAATCGAGCGCAGGAGTGAAGTTTCCTCACCGCACACATAACTGCCGTGGCCGGCATAGACCTCGAGTTCGAAGGAAAAATCCGTGCCGCCAATCTTATCGCCCAGCCAACCCGCCGCGTGGGCATCAACTAACGCTTGGCGAAGGACCGTGCCGGAAAGGGGATATTCGCTCCGCAGATAAATATAGCCCTTGGCTGCACCCACCGCATAGGCGGCGAGGATCATGCCCTCGATCAAACTGTGGGGATCGTCCTCCATGAGGTAGCGATCAATGTAGGCGCCGGCATCCCCTTCGTCGGCATTGGCGACCACGTAGCGGACTTGCTCCTTCTGTCCGGCGACCGAGCGCCATTTGCGACCGGCGGGAAACCCTGCCCCACCCCGACCGCGCAAACTGGATTTCTCTACCGCGGAAAGCACGTCCTCCGGGGAAGATTTCAAAGCCTTGGCCAAGGCCGTATAGCCATCCTGCTCAATGTAAGCCTTGATCGTTCGCGCATTACCATTGGCCAGGCGACCTAGCACGACGCTCTGACGGGACGTGATTTTGACGGGCGGACGTGGGTTGGTCTGCCCTTTGGCGGGGGCCGCAAAACATTCCCCCAAGCAATATACTCGTGGTTTGTTCTGCATCGCCTCGGCCCAGCAACCCGGATTCAGATGGCGGGCCGCAAAACACGCGGTGCCCTGACAGGCTTTGCCGGCATGCTCACCCTTGGTGAGATGATAGAATGACTCGACGTCTGCGCGCAAGGGATGCGCGCCGTTGAAGAGAGAAGGGGTCTGGGTGGAGTTCATTTCGCGATTGCGACAGTTATCCTGATAAGTCGGCCACGGCAACCTGAACGGATACCTAAGTGGGTTCAAGGCCAGTTCACTCGCCCGGCGCCGTCTTTGTCCAGACACAATCAATCCTAATCCTGATTAATATGACGGTTGATACATTGATCCAAATCCACGCACGCGGCTTCACATTTTCAAAATGAAGCGTATTAATAATTACTACCGTGTTCGCCAACTTGCTACGTCTCATCTCCCGACCACCGATAACCGCTGCCGACTCGGGCTCCGTGCTGGAGGTAAACGTGCGCGCCAAGCCGGTGCCCTTTCACCGGGTTGAGCGTTTCATTATGATTTGCTGGGTGCTGATCGCGATCAAGCACGTCGCCATCATCTATGCCTGCAATCACTGGCCGGTGCCCTTTCACCAGCTCTGGATCAACGCCCCCACCTTTGCGTTGGGTTTGCTGGCGACGGTGGTCTATTACGGTCGGCGTTGAACCGAACTTTTCAGCTCGCGGAAGCCCGACAAAACGTGGAAATGATTCCCTATGCCAAACGTGCCCGGACTTCGCAGCATCTATAACCGAGTCGGTCGACTCGTCTATTTTGGGCGCATGCTCGACAAAATCCGGCTTAACGCCGCCGGCCAATTGCCGAGCGATTACGTCGCCAATGTCGGCAGCGGATTTGACGATCGATGCTGTCATTTTTTGAAAGTCGATCATGCGGCGTTCCAAAAACGCACCCTTGCCGGTGGCACCGATGAGGAGATTCTCGCCTGGTGCCATGAACAGGGCGGCGTTCGCAGCGACATGGATTGCGAGGTATGGAACGGTTTCATGATGAAACGCGGCTGGCGCGATACTTTGGCTGAACGTCTGCAATTACGGATCAAGGAATCGGGCTTCGAGGACAAGAGAATCGAGACCATGTTTGACTACATCGAATTCGATGAAGGTCGCGATCCCGTGACAAGCCGCGCTTGGGCCCAGTGACTTCGCCACGGGTAATCGTCGTCATGGGTGTGGCCGGCTGTGGTAAAACCACCGTCGGGGAACAACTCGCTCGTGAATTGGGCTGGCGCTTCAATGATGCCGACGGATTTCACCCGGCGGCGAATGTGGCCAAAATGAGTGCCGGCATTCCTCTCACCGATGAAGACCGAGCGCCCTGGTTGGCGGCCATGCGAAAGCATATCGAAGATTGTCTCGAAAAAAATACCGGGGCCGTGGTCACCTGTTCGGCATTAAAAGATGCCTACCGCCAAATCCTCGTCGTTGATCCGCCACGCGTGAAACTGGTCTATTTGCAAGGCACACGTGATTTGCTTTGGCAGCGCATTAGCAGCCGTAAGGGTCACTTCATGAAACCCGCCATGCTTGAAAGCCAACTGGCCACCTTGGAGGAACCGACCAATGCCCTCACCCTCAATATCGCACCGGGCCCGGACCAATTGGTCGCAAAAATCCGCAGCGCGTTTTCATTGTGAGTCTGTCACGCGGCAAATTCATCAAGTGGAGCGTAGCATTACTTGGCTTGGTCATATTGGTCGGGGCGCTCGGGTCCGTTTGGTTTTATCAACAGATGCGCGCCAGCCTCCCGCAATTGGAGGGCACCGCCGCGATACCCGGGCTTTCGGCGGGGGTTGTCATTGAGCGGGATGCGTTGGGCGTGCCCACCGTGACCGGAGCAACCCGACTCGATGTGGCACAAGCCTTGGGCTGGCTCCATGCGCAGGATCGTTTCTTTCAAATGGATTTGATGAGACGGCGGGCTGCCGGCGAATTGGCCGCCTTGTTTGGATCCAAAGCCGTGCCGGCGGACCAGGCTGCCCGCACCCACGGGTTCCGCCGAACAGCCACAGAAGATATCGCAAAGTTCAACCCCAAGGAACGCGCTTTGATCGAGGCCTACACCGCCGGAGTAAATGCCGGTTTGCGGGCGTTGGCAGAAAAACCCGCCGAATATATTCTGTTGCGCGCTGTGCCACAAATATGGCGGGAGGAAGATTCCATTCTGGTGGCTTTGGCCATGGCCATGGAATTGCACGACGAAGGCAACTACGAGCGATCGCTCGCGGCATTGCGTCTGGTTTATGGCGGGGATGCCGCCGACTTTTTTGCCCCATTGGTAACGATGGAAGACGCCGCTTTGGATCACAGCCGGCCCCAAACCACCCCGGCGGTCCCCACGGCCAAGGCCATCGATTTGCGCCGCCGGAATCCCACGGCCATGACGATCACTAATAATGAATGGTCGCATGCTGGGAGCAACAGTTTCGCCCTTGCCGGAGAACACACCGCCAGTGGGGTCGCCATGCTGGCCAACGATATGCACCTGCATTTACGCGTGCCCAATACCTGGTATCGCGCCTCGCTGGTCTGGTCCGACGACACCAAAACGAAGACGGGCAAGGCTCACAAAGTAACCGGCGTCACCTTGCCGGGGGTGCCGCTCGTTATCGCGGGGAGCAATGGACAGGTGGCTTGGGGCTTAACCAATGCCTACGCCGATATCAGCGACATTGTCGTGGTAGAGCCCAGCGTCATCGCGCGCAGTCTCTACAAGCAAGGATCCGAACTGGTCAAATTCGAACGGCGACACGAAATCATCGAAGTCAAAGGCGGCGATCCCGTGGATCACGTGGTGGAGTGGACTGAATGGGGACCCGTGATCGGGATCGGCGACAAAACGCGACCGCTGGTGAATCGTTGGACCGCGCATTTGGCCGGTGGGATCAACCTGGCTCTAATCGAATTGGAGACCGCACAGAATACGAACGACGCGCTCGACATGGCTCATCACGCGCGGATGCCGGCGCAAAATATTCTTATCGTGGACAAGCAGGGCAACATAGGATGGACGATCGCCGGCGGGTTACCGCAACGCGCCGGCTACGATGGCCGTTATCCGGTTTCTTGGGCTTATGGCGACCGCTATTGGAAGGGGATGGTGGCGGCCGAAAATGTGCCCACAATCGTCAACCCCGGCGAAGGTCGTCTATGGACCGCCAACAATCGCATCGTCGGTGGAACCGCTTTGGCCATCCTCGGCGACGGTGGATATGATCAACCCCAACGGGCCGCGCAAATTCGGGACCGGCTCGAGACATTGGAAAATGCGGTTCCCCAGGACCTGCTGGCCATCCAACTGGATGATCAAGCCCCCATCCTGCATCGCTGGCGGCAACTCATTATGGACACGCTGTCTGCTGAGGCGACGGCCGATCACAAACCCAGGGCCGAATTGAAAAAGCAACTCACCGACTGGGATGCCAGAGCGCGGATCGATTCCGTGAGCTATCGCCTGGTGCGCGAGTTCCGGCAACAAACCGCCAATCTGGTTTTTAACGCCCTATTCGCGCCGTGTGTGCACGAATACGACAAGTTTAATTGGCAACGCTTTCATTATGAACAACCGCTATGGACCCTGTTGTCTGAACAACCTCCACACCTGTTGAGTTCAAATTTCAACTCGTGGCATGAATTGCTCCTGACCGCGGTTGATCGCGTGATAGCAGAATTGGCAGCCCAGGACCTCGACCTTGATGAAGCCACATGGGGGCAACGTAATCGCGCCCAAATCCAACACCCATTGGCTCGAGTATTGCCCTCTTGGTTGGCCGGCTGGCTCAACCTGCCGGCCGATCCGCTGCCCGGTGACAGTTTAACCCCACGGGTTCAACGACCTGATTTCGGCGCCAGTGAACGCTTCGTGGTTTCACCCGGCCGCGAGTCCGAGGGTTTGTTTCATATGCCCGGCGGTCAGAGTGGCCACCCGCTGTCGCCTTTCTATCGTGCCGGACATGATGCCTGGGTGCGGGGCAACCCCACTCCATTTCTTCCGGGAGAGACAAAGCACATTCTTACGCTGACGCCTTGAACCCCGACGGTTGAATTTGGCATTGTCCCAAACCACTGCAACCAGCTTGCTAGCGGCACCGCGCAAATGAACTCCCGTAAAAAAAGTTACACGGTATATTTCGGCAGTGAGTTGTTCAGCCTCAAACATCTCATCGGCAACGCCTATCTCGCGGAAGCCATCTACGAAAAGTCGCACGGCAAATACCGGTGCAAGCTGCCGCAGGATTTTGAACCCCGCGGCAAAAACCCCCGCTCAGTGCGTGATCAGGATATCAAGACATTGCTGAAGTGCGATCTGGGGCTGTTCAACTACGATGGCTCGGAACTCGATTCCGGCACCGTGATCGAATACATGATCGCGAAATTCGCCGATATTCCATCGGTGATTTTGCGCAGCGACATTCGGCAGGCCGGTGATGGCAATGATCCGTGGAACCTGATGTCGAGCTTCTTTCCCCGCACCATAAACGTCGTCGCCAACAGTCTCGGCGATTACAAGGTGATCACTAAACAACGCCGGCGAAAACTCGACGATACCATTCGGCTCGCCGGGCAACAAAGTTCGGCCGATGCCCAACTGATGTGTGAACACGTGGCCTCCCAATGCGTGCGCGCACTGGATCGCGCGCTACAATTGAAACCGGCCCTGCCAAAGCGCCTCCGATCCGATGTTTATAAATGGATCGCCCTGATGCCCGGATTGCGCGGCAAAACAAATATTCTAAACAAGGAATTGAAGACGATCCTGGACGGCAAGGTCGCGAAGCGCCTGTTGTAAACCCGTTAAGGCAGTCCCCATGATCACAGGTCATCCCTTTTGATTTTCGCCCCAACTCAAACCCGGTTCAAACCATGGCCTTACACGTTCTCCAACACCCATTTGCCGTCCATGTAATGACGCATCTGCGCGATCAAACCACCAAACCCGCGACATTCCGCACCCTCGCCTATCAGCTTGGACTGCTGTTGGCCTTCGAAGCAACCCGTGATCTCGTGACCCAGGATAAGAACGTGGAAACTCCACTGGAACCATACACCGGCAAAGTATTTGCCCGACCGTTGGTGGTGGTGCCCATCCTGCGAGCAGGCCTCGGGATGATGCAGCCCTTTCTCGATCTCTTCCCCGATGTAAGTGTCGGTTATGTGGGACTTGAGCGCGATCATGAGACCGCCGTCGCCCGGAGTTACTACTGTAAATTACCGCCGTTGGCTGGCACTCGCGTGCTGGTGCTCGACCCCATGCTGGCGACCGGTGGCTCCGCCGCACAGGCCCTGACCGTCGTCAAGGAAGCGGGAGCTAAGGACATTTCTTTCGTCTGCATTGTGTCCTCACCCGAAGGGGTTGAAACCGTGAGCAACGCCCATCCCGGCGTGCCAATATTCACGGCGGCCCACGACCGGGAGCTCAATGATCGGAAATATATTCTGCCGGGATTGGGCGACTTCGGCGACCGCCTTTACGGCACTTGAGCATCATTCGGGCGCATCCCATTCGCGCAGCATCTCCTGCACCACCGGATTCAAATCCCCGGGCATCAATTCCGCCAAAATTTTATCGATGTCAGGATCAAACAACGCCGTGGCTTCCGGCCAACGTATCGCCGCAGTCAGCAAAGCGCTGAGGGCAAGTTGGCGTGAGCTGAAGGCCAGATCGGTTCGCTCCATGGCATCATAAACCAGCGCCCCTTCCTCCAGGATCGCGGCATAGGTGGCCACCTTTTCAGCCGCTACTTCCGGGGTATACCCTTGGCCCAACAATTCAATTTGCTCCGTCAAGGCCAACGCTATGACCTCCGCCACCGGTCGCTGGAATAGCTGCTGCTGGGCGTGCATCACCGCGTGCAATGCCTCTTTCGCCCCACTGGGTCCTCCGGTCCCGATCGCCCCGCGCACAAATTGCTGCAATTCACCAATCATGCGGAGGATGTAATCTTGGCGTTGCATAGTGCAGGAGCTCCGAAAGCTCACTCCATGACCCGTTAAAAAGCAAACCGGCCCGAAGACAAATCCTCGGACCGGCGAAAACGGAGCAACGGTGCGATTACTTCCAGTTCAACACCAGACGGGTGAAGTAGGACGTATCCAGCTCTTCGACGCCCAAGCCCGGTTGGCTATTGAAATCGTTGCTCAATCCAAGCCGCAGTTTCCACGAGGGATTGCTCAAAGGCAGTTCGTAAAAGGATTCATGCTTGATCGTGTAATTGCCGAAATCTTCAAAAGCCGGCACGTAGGCGAGGCGGTTGACCAGTTTGGCATCACCAAATTCCCATTCGTGATTCAAGCCAAAGTCGAGACCGGCGCTCTTCACGTCATCGGTCGCGACATTTTTGTAGCCTTCATAGCGAAACGATATACCCGCGCGACCCGTGAGGGTGCGCTTGGCTTCCTTGATAAAATCATAACCCAGACCGGCGCCGGCCACGTTGTAGAGATCGATATCCTTCACCCGGTCAAATCCGAGTTCATCGCGCACATACCACGACTTGCGGCCGGAAAAATTGTTTTGGTAATCCGCGCCGGACTTTAATTGATCGGCCGATTTAACGCCATCGGAATCCTGCCGGTCATAACTGGTATAAAACTGCAAAGTGTCCACTGGAGTTTTCAATGTAGCGCGAGCGCTGAACGCCGTGCCGAGCTGGCTCTTGTTGCCGCTCTTGCCGTTGGCATCGACCGCCACTTCGTAGGTCCAATGCCGTTCCAAAGCTGCCGCTTTCTTGCGTAAAGCCACCACTTGAGGGTCCTCCTCCCCCGCGGCCCATAATGCCGCTACTTTTTCAACACGGGTGCTTAAAACCCCATCCTCACCGGCAATCTTGATGGATTCCCCTTCACTGGCGACCGTGCCTTGCAGCGTTGTGCCACTGGCGAGACGCACAAATATCGGCGCATCCGTGCTCATGCCGACTACTTCGCTCTGCTTGATGACGAGGTCCCCGGCGTAATCCGTGGTGACGAATATCTTGCCGTCTTCGATCTTGGTAACTTGGCCCACGATTCGAGCGCCGTTCTTGGTCTCGACAACATCAGCCTGCAAGAGGGATATACCCAAAAGGAATGCCAAAGTCAGGCTGAGTAGCCGTCTGGTGTAATAAATAAGGATCATGGTAGTGTTTAATGGGACATTTATACCATTTTCCCTATATTTATCCTAGTGCTTTATCCCTATATTTTTGCATAATTGCGCTTACTCGCATGAATTCGTTTTTCGGGTTCACCTGTCACGAAAATGACCCATGGTTCTGATTCATGATACCCGAACGTCCCGCCATTCTGCTCGCCGACCATTGGCAGGATTACCAATTACTCGATAGTGGAGATGGTATGAAACAGGAACGCTGGGGCGACTACACCCTTGTGCGGCCTGATCCACAAATCATCTGGCCTCGGCATGGGCAAAAACCGGGCGCAACCTGGAAAGAGTGGGACGGGTTTTATCATCGCAGCGACAGTGGAGGCGGGCGGTGGGAATACCGTCGCCCTCTGCCTGACCACTGGAACGTGCGCTACGATCGCCTGAATCTCACTTTCAAGATTCGGCCCACGAATTTCAAACACACCGGGTTATTCCCCGAACAAGCCGTGAATTGGGAATGGTTCAGTGCCCGGATCAAATCTGCCATCGCGGCGGGTCGGGAAATCAACGTGCTCAACCTTTTTGGCTACACCGGTGCGGCTAGTTGTGCCGCTGCGGCCGCCGGGGCGAGCGTCTGCCATGTCGATGCCGCCGAAGGTATGGTAAAGTGGTGCCGCGAGAACGCCGCCTTGTCCGGTCTGGAGAAAGCACCCATCCGATATATCGCGGATGATTGCCTGAAATTTGTCCAACGCGAGGCCCGCCGTGGTCGTCGCTACGATGCGATTATTATGGACCCACCCACTTTTGGGCGCGGCAGCACGGGTGAGATGTGGAAACTGGAAGACCACCTCTGGACCCTGCTGACCGAGTGCCGCGAATTATTGAGTGACAAACCGCTGTTTTTTCTGATCAACGCCTACACCGCGCGCCTGTCGCCCACCGTCGTGGCCAACCTGCTGGCGGAGTTACTGCACGGCCGCAAAGGAAAGATCACCGCCGGCGAAGTAGGCCTGCCGATCAAGCAAGACGGCAAGGTTCTGCCCTGCGGGATCTATGGCCGCTGGGAAGCGTAAAGGTTTGGCGATAACAGATCGGTTACTGGCAGCTGGGAGGGAGGTTGATTCGGAATAAATCCGAACGCCTTTTCGCGGATCTCTTTGTTTCCCAATTTCAAACTCCGAACCCCGACTTACCGATATTCGGCCAGTTCCAAAATCACTCCGTCTGGATCGAGAAAATAGACCAGGGTTTTTTCACCCTGATCATGTTCCACCACTCCATGGGGCACTTTTACCGGATCACTGAATACCTCGACTCCGGCGGCGCGAAGTTTCGCCGTCATCGCATGAATATCATCCACGCGTAACGCCACATGCCGCAACCCTCGCGTATTGGCCCGCCGATTGGCTGTTGGATCCTCACCCATCGGGGCATCGTAACACAGCAACTCAATCCGCGGTTCACCGGCCGGTGCCACCACATAGGCCACGCGACCTTTCACGCCCTTGAGTCCGACGATGCGATCAATCCACTCGCCCTCGAGTTGCGCCTGTTTCATCAAACGAAAACCCAGCAGCTCGGTATAAAAAGTCACCGATCGAGCCAGATCAGTGACGACAATGTTCAGATGATCGATCGCCCTTATCATCAGTAATCCGCGGGCATGTGCTTGGTCAGGAAGGCTTCCACCTGTTTATAGAAGTCGATGCGATTCTTGTAATTGTAAATGCCATGCGGCTCATTGAATTTGGCCACCATCTCGTAGGACTTACCTGCCTTGTCGAGCGCTTCAACTAGATCTTTGGCTTGGTCGTAGGGCACCACATCGTCGTCGCGCCCATGCACGATGAGCAAAGGAGACTGGATGCGGTCCACATGAAAAACTGGAGATATGGCGCGGAGCGCCTCAGCGTCTTTAACCGGATCACCAATCCGGTCAACATTGAAGGCAAAACCGGTGGGATTAAGAGCACCGCCATGCTTGATAATGTCTATCCAATTTGTAACTCCTGCCACATCGATACCGCAGCAATAGAGATCGGGGGTGCGGATCAAACCCATCAAAGTGGAGTAACCGCCGAAACTGCCTCCCATGATCGCCACCCGTTTCGGATCGGCAATTCCACGGGCCATGGTCCACCTCGTCGCGTCCTCAATATCTTCCTGCATTGCAGTGCCCACGACCCGAAAGCCTTTTTTATAAAAATCCCGGCCATAACCGGTCGACCCCCGATAATTAATCTGCAACACGGCATAGCCGCGGTTGGCCATAAATTGCACTTGGGGGTCAAACCCGTAAGTATCGCGCGCCCAAGGTCCACCGTGCACCAAAACCACCAACGGTAGATTTTTTCTTTCCTTGCCCGGTGGCACGGTCAAATAACCCCGAAGCATCAGTCCATCGCGGGCCTTGATCTTTAAGGGCAATTTTTCGGCCATTTTCTCGGGATCCACCCACGGCATCACATCCACGAATTTGCCGATCGTATTGTTGGTGCGATCAAAGAAATAGTAGGTGCCCGGATTCTGGGCGCTGGAAGCAAAGACCAACAAATGCTGTTCGTCGTTACTGATACTGGTGATCCGATTAATCGATTTGGGAATCGCCGCATCAATTTGCTCCTGAATTCCTCGGTAAACCGGATCCAACCAAAAAACCCGGGCAACCTCGGTGTAGTAGCGGATACCAATCAAACGCCCATCCGGGGCCGAAACAGGACCGCCAAAATTGGTCGGGCCAATATCATAAAGTCCATGCTCCAGAAGCGACTCGCCCAGTTGATCACTGGCTGGATCATAAGGGTAAACCGCAAAGCGCCCATCAGAGGATATTTTAGAGACGTAAATCTGCTTCCCGTCATAACTGAATCCCAGCGGAATCACTTCAAGTGGGTCATCCCCCAACCCCTTCAGAATTCGCCATGGCGCGTTTTCATCATCGCGATACATCACCTCGATTTTGATACCTTTGACTTTTACCCCCAGGCGAATCTGCTCCTCGCGATCTGGAACCCAATCCACCACCCCACCCGGATTCTCCAACTCGCGCATAAAAAATCCGCTCCGGGTATCTAAACTGATTACATTGGGTTCCGCCGATTTGGTAAACCCTGTTCGCATATCACCGACGGCTTGATCGTATTCATTAACCAATACCCGATCGCTCTCCGTGTCGCGCGAAGAATAAATCATGCTACCCGCGTTAATCCTTTGATTGTCCTGCCGGTTCACCCCCCAAGTGCGGGCCGGACCAGTCAACATTTTGTAATCATCACCATCGTTATCGATCGCCACATAGCCCATATAGGAACGAATCAGTAGTCGCTTTTCGGATATCCAACTCATGCCGCCAATCCGGCCATAGAAATTCGTCGCGTTGGATGGCATCTCCACCGCTTGCACTTTCTTGGTTTCCAGCTCCCGGATGAAGACCCGCTCGGCATCTTCGTACTCCGCCTTGTAGGCCACAAATTTACCGTCGCGCGAAAGCGTCATGTCGGTGAAAGCCGGGGGATTGGCAAAGACCTCGACGGGTAACTTTTCTGCGCGGAGGGGGCTGGATAATAAAACACTGAGGCAAACCAGATATATTTTGATGCGCATAGAATCAGGGTTCCCGCTACTTTCGCCTATATATAACACAAGAGAAGGATATTCTACAGCCGGCCTCCCTGCTCCTAACCCAAAATTTGAGCCCAACGTTGGATTCCATTTCCCACCCAGCCGATTTTTCTGCTATCAACACTCCATGGCTTCACTGACCGATTCCTTTTACGATAAATCCATCGCTTTGCTGGCCCGCGCCCGAGAGGTGAATACCCCGACCATTGAGCGATGCGCGGCGCTCATCGGCACCTCGATCGCCAAGGACGGCGTGCTCCACGTCTTCGGCAGCGGCCACAGCGAGGTCATTGCTCGCGAGATCATCGGTCGCGCCGGTGGGCTCGCTTGCGTCAGCGGTATCATCGACCCGACCGGCGGGTTTATCGAAAACCATGTCGGCTATGGCACCGCGCTCGTCGAACGTTACGACCGTCAACACCAACTCATCGCCGGCGAGTGCATCATCGTCATCTCCAACTCCGGCAAAAACAGTGCGCCCATCGAAGTCGCCCTGCACGCCAAGAAAAAAGGCCTTACGGTCATCGGTCTCACTTCGGTGCAAATGTCATCTCGGGCCAAGACGGTGCATCCTGATGGCCATAATCTGCACGCCATCGCCGACCATGTCCTCGATAACCTCGGCGTTCCCGGCGACACGTTGATTGATATCGGCGAAGGAGAATTCTCGGGGCCGACCTCCACTTTGATCGGCGCCATGTTGCTCAATCTGCTCATGCTGGAAGTCATCACGTGGCTCAGGGCTCACCGCCATCCCCTGCCGTTATTTAGGAGTCAAAACCTGCCGGGCGCGATCGAGCACAACCGCACCGTGGTCGAGAAATACAAGCACCGGCTCACCCGCCAGGTCTCCTGATATCGCCGCCCATGAATTTTAAAATCGGCGTCGATGGTGGTGGCACCAAAACCGAATATATTCTGACCGATGGCAGCGATGCGATCGTGGCCCGGCGCAGCACACCCGGGTGCAGTCCCAGCATCATGGATCACGCCAGCATTCGTGCAAATATTGCGGATAACCTCCGCGCCCTTGAAGCAGAAGCCCAACAACGCGACCCAAAGGCAAAGATAACCGACGTGCTCTTTTGCATGGCGGGCAGTCGTATTTTCTGGGGCGAATTTGGCGGGCAGATCACTGGATACGGACGCGTGCATAACTTCGACGATTCCATACCGGTGCTCGAACTCGCGACCGGTGGTAAATCCGGACTCGTACTGCATTCTGGCACCGGCTCGTTTGTGGCCGCGGGCAGTGCTGACGGCACGGCCCATTACGCCGGCGGACTGGGGTGGCGATTGGGCGATCCCGCCAGCGCCTACGATCTGGGACAACACGCCGTCGCCCGGGCCATTCTCGAACTGCAAGGTTGGGCCCAATCTTCCGATCTCGGAGCCGCCATCTGCCAAGCGACCGACATTCATGACGCCAACGCCCTGACCCGTCACTTTTACACCGATACGAAATCGGCCACGATGATCTCCGCCTTTGCGCCTCACGTTACCCGACTCGCCGAACACGGAAATGAGGTTGCCCGGGAAATTCTGATCAACTCCGTGACAAAACTTGGGCAATTGGCGAACGAAGTCATCGCGCGCATCTTCCCCGCCAAAAATGAAACCCAACTGCCGGTGGGTCTCAGTGGAGTGATCCTGCAAACTGCCGCCGCAAGGAACACCCTCGGAGCCATGCTTGATCCCCGCTGCGCAATGCACGTCATCACCGAGCCCCCGATCGAAGGCGTCCGCCAATTACTCGCCCGGCTTCACGCCTGAACGAAAATTGTTTGATGCGTTTAGCGTCCCTTTGACGTTTTGGCCCGATTGCTCCTTGGTGGGAGATTCAAATGTGCGCTCTGGCAACTGCTCTTATTTTTCTTCCCGAACAAGCTTGGCTCGCGAGGCAGCAGGATCATGAAGCGCGAGTGCGGCTTTGGACCGATCCCCAGCAAGCCCGGGCATCGCGCGGAGAGCAGCACCCCGTCTACGATTTTCTCTTTGAATACTATTCATTTCGCGCGGCTTGGTTGCGCCGTTGGCATCCCGGTCCCGACGTCGTGCTGACCGGGGATCGTGCACGCGAGTTTCTACGCTGGTCTGAATATCAAGAGACTGCAGACGGGGTGATATTATCCGCCGCGCTCCCGGAGCATCGCCAAAAATTCGTCGCTTGGTTGCGCGAGCTATTGGTCACCACCGCGGAGCGACCCGCGTTCTTCGGCTGCTTCGGCCTGCACGAATGGGCGATGGTTTACCGCCAAACGCCGGAGGAAGTTCGCCACACCTCCCATCCAATGCGTTTTTCACCGGATGAACTCGCCCGCATCGTCGAAGCCAGCCCGTTACGCTGCACCCATTTCGACGCGTTTCGTTTTTTCACCGCCCCCGCCGCTCCGCTCAACAAAGTCCAACTTACCCGACCCGCCATGTTGCAAAATGAGCAACGCGGTTGCCTGCACGCCAACATGGATCTCTACAAATGGGCCTTCAAACTCGCGCCTTTCACGCCCAGTGAATTGATCGCGGACTGTTTCGCGCTGGCCCGCGACATCAGGGAGATCGACATGCGGGCGAGTCCTTACGATCTGCGCGCTCTGGGTTTTGCCCCCATCCCCGTGGAAACCGAGACGGGTCGCGCCGAATACGAACAACATCAGCGCGCCTTTGCGAAGCGCGGACAGCCCTTGCGCGAACGCCTGCGCAAACTGTGTGAGCGCCTGTTGCTGTAGGGCTGGTCGCCAATTTGTCCGCCGAAGCCTTGGCGAAGGAGCAACCCCGCCTTCGACTACCCAAACCTGGTGAGGCGGGATCAGACTTTCGTCAGGCTCAGTCCCCGAGTTCAATCGAGGGGCGATCCCGCCCTACAATTTTACCAGCGGGCGTCGGTGCCCGGCGGACGGATGTATTCCTGAGGATTGATGATCTTGCGCGCGAAGGGATTGGCGCGGGCGAGCAATTCCGGCGAGGCGTGATAACCATAGCGCGTGCGATTCCACGATGAGCCATAGCGATAAACCGCGATCTTGCGTTCGCCGGGATTCACCCGCCGGGCCGAGCCATGACAGGTCGCATCAACAAACACTATCGCATCACCCGCCATCATGTGCACCTCCATCGCCCCGGCAATGCCATCCACGGACCCCCCACTGCTGCCATCCCCCCATTCATCCCCGCGCTTGGGCCGGCTGAACTCCGGATGGGCGATGTTGGATTTGTGTGAACCGGGAATGACCATCGTGGCGCCGTCACCGGGTCCGATGTCCGTGAAAGCAATCAGCACGTTGATCTGGTTGCATTGGAAACGACCGTTGTGGTAGCCAAAGGACATGCGTTTGGTGCGGTCGTGGCCGCCGGCATGCAGCGGGATGGCCTCGCCGGGGCCACGGATGGTGTAGAAATTTTCGTCAATAAACGCCGGACCGTGGTGATAATCGAAAGTATCATGACCGCCAATGAACCGCAGCACGTGGTTAATGTAGTTCGGATGGTCGATCATCCGCTCAAGGGCGCCGCCCATTTCATAGACCTGTTGGTAGCTGATGCCGCGATGCTCGGGATGATCCTCCCGCTGCACCCAACCATGCCAGCCCTTGCGCGGCAGGGAACGCGGAATGGTATCAATGCGCGCATTGGCATCGGCGACCTCCGCTTTGGAGAGCACTCCGGGCAAAAACACATAGCCGTTAAGATCAAACATGTATTCCTCCAAATCAGTCGGCACGCGGGCCTCGGGCACGTTGACGAGAGGGGGAATCGTATGGTGGGGGTGAAAGCGTTGTTCCATGGCCGATAATAATAGCAGAACTATTCAAAACTTTCTTTCCGTTTATTCCCCAATGTCTCTTAAATAGTAACCATGGCTCGTGCCTCCACCTCACCGGAAATAGTTCATGCAGAAGAAATGGGGTTCCGCGTCTGGCAGCAACGGGCCGCGGGCATGATGTCTGCCCCGCACACGCATCCCGACATCGAAGTGAACTATCTCTTTAACGGCAGCTTCTCCTATTTGCACGGTGGCTCTATAATTCCGGTGGAGGCCGGCCGCTTCACCGCACTCTGGGGCGGGATTCCCCACCAAACCGTCACCCCCGGTATAGTAAGTGATGGGATTTGGATCACCCTGCCCCTGGCTTGGTTTTTACAATGGCAGCTTCCCCACGCATTGGCCGAACGATTGCTCGAAGGAGAAATTGTCAGTTCGGCCTATAGCACCGCGGATCGGACCGCACTTGAAAGATGGCTCGAAGATGCCGCCAGTCGCGATCCCGCCCGCCGACGGGCCATGTTGTTGGAAGTGGAGGCGCGTTTTCATCGGCTTGCCCTCATCAGCCCGGAGCAAAAACGACGGCGGGAACCGGGGGCCAGTGACGGCGTGGGACAAATGGCCCGCGTGACCCGATTCATCGCGCGCAATTACCGCGAGCCCCTGACCGTGCAGATGATTGCCGATGATGTCGGTCTCCACGCGAAATACCTGATGCGTGTGTTCAAGAAACAATGCGGTTCGAGTATTTGGGATTATCTCACCCGGCTCCGGGTATCGCATGCGCAGCGGTTGTTGATCACGACGGACATGAAGGTGCTCGACGTCGCGATGGAGAGCGGATTTTCGTCAGGGGCACCTTTTTATGCCGCGTTTGCCGCCCATACCCGTGGGCTCCGACCGTTGGATTATCGCGGCCAACATCGGCCAGCCCCACTAATTTAAACTTCCGCCCCATGATGACGTCCAAGCCAACACAACCCACGGTGCCTGCTCTCCTTTGTAGGAGCTTGCTTGCCCGTTCGACTTACTCAGGGCCTCGAGTCCATCGAGGGGCAAGCGATTCAGACACCAATCGCCTGCGAGCAGGCTCCTACATTTCAACCAACCCGGATTATCGAACCCTTTGCACATGAAAAACACCCCATTACGTATCGGACAAATCGGCGCGGGCGGGCGAGGCGAATTATTGGGCCAGCTTTCGCATCAACCCACCAAAGGCAGCCGGATCGTCGCCTGTTGCGATCGCAGCGACCAAACCATTGCCCGCTGTCAGCGGGATTTCGGCCGCGATATTTTTATCACGGGCGACTATCACGAATTACTGGCGCAGGATATCGATGCCGTGATTATCGCCACGCCGGATTATCTGCACGAGGAGCACGTGCTGGCCGCCTTGCAACGTGGCCTGACCGTTTATCTGGAAAAACCCATGGCTTTGACCGTGGCGGGCTGCGATCGCATCCTCGCGGCGGCCAAAAAACACCGGGCCCGGCTTTTTGTCGGTCACAACATGCGGCACATGGCGTTTGTGCGGAAAATGAAGGCGCTGATCGACGCCGGGACCATCGGCGAAGTGAAAGCCTGTTGGTGTCGTCACTTTGTGGGCCACGGCGGTGACTTCTACTTCCGCGATTGGCATGCCGAACGGCGCTACACCACCGGATTGTTGCTCCAAAAAGCTGCGCACGATATCGATGTGATCCATTGGCTGTGCGGCGGCTACAGTCGCTTGGTCAGCGCGATGGGCGCGCTGACCCTCTACGACAAATTACCCGGACGTCAGACCGCCTCGGCTCATCCCCGCAAAATCACTGTGAAAGACATGAAGCTCGATCTCTTTCCGCCGACTAAGCATCGCGGACTCAACCATAATATCGACGTGGAAGATCTGAGCACGATGCAGATGAAACTCAGCAACGGTGTCTTTGCGACCTATGCCCAATGCCACTACACCCCGGATTACTGGCGCAACTACACCGTCATCGGCACGGAAGGTCGCATGGAAAACTTCGGCAACGGCGAACCCGGCACCTTGATTCGGATTTGGAACCGGCGCAGCAATTACAACGCAACCGGAGACGCCACTTACAAAATTCCACCGGCCAGTGATATGCACGGCGGGGCGGATCCACTCATCATCAATGAATTTCTCTGTTATGCTCGCACCGGCGGACACATCAACACGTCGCCCATTGCCGCGCGCGAAAGCGTGGCCGCCGGTTGTGTGGCCACCGACTCCCTCCGAAACGGCGGCGTGGTGCTGAAAGTGCCCGCGCCTAAGCCGGCCATCGTGCGTTGGTTCGATGCCGGTGGGGCCTGAGCGACACGGGAGTTGTTGCCACCACCATAATGTCCGACAGCGTGAAACCCATGGAAGAGGACGACGGGAACGCCATGGTTACGCCCCGGAAGCCCAGCATACCGATCAGTGACGGTCTGTGCGGCTATCTGTTGCGCTACAAAAGGGAGCGACCCCTGCCGATCACTTATGATCGGATGCGCGATTTTCATGAAGTCATCCCTCTGGTGGATCAGGAGGGTAAAAACACCCTTTGGGATACGATTATTTACCGATCCGATGAAATGCGTGAACTCTATGAGGGTCTGAAACGCGTCTATGCGCTCCTCAAAGTCGATGGCGACCTGAGTATCGTGCAGCATCTCTATGTGGATCGCGTGGATTTTTGCAGTTTCGGCAACTCGATGCCCTTCCGCGTTCGCGTGGTTAACGCCTACAACGACAACCAGGACTATTTTTACGTGAAACGCGCCGATGCCTCGCGCGTTTACGGTCTCGAGCTCGAACATCTGCTCTCCCCCAATCGCCTGAACTACCTCACGAGCGGTGGAACCCTGATTGAAGAGCACATCGCGGGCATTCCGGGCGACGCATTCATCGAACACTGGATGCAATACCCCGAATTGAGCCCCGTGCGCGTCGCCAAAGAGCTGGTGAAGTTCAACGAGCGCTGTTTCGTGCGACTGTTGGGCGATATGCGGGCCTACAATTTCGTTTTCGTCATCACACCCGACTTCGAAGTGGCCCAAGTGCGCATCCGCGCGATGGATTTCGACCAACAATCCTACAACAGCCGAAAAAAATTCTACCTGCCCCAGTTTTTTAAGGAAAACGCGCCCCTGGTCACCTACTGCAACAAACATTTGCACGCCCAAACCGCCCTGCAATACCAACGCGAGGAACAAACGCTCATCATTCAACGCGCCGAACTCGCGCGCGTGCGTTTGGGTTCGCTGTTGGCCGAGATGACGGTCGATCCCATCGCTCCCTTGGAAAAAGTTCACACTTTGCGCGCCTCACTCGCCGAACATTATCAACGCGATGACTACTTGCGCTGCGAATCCATGGGCGCACTCGTGCAACAAAACCTCACGACGTTGCGCGACGTCATTGCTCAAACAAATTTGCCGAAAGCAAAGTTGATCGGGCTGGATTGATCGCAATTTTTCGCGCCGAAATAAAAAAAATCGCGGCCGAAAAAATTCGAGCGCGTTGAAAAATATAAATGCGCGTGAAAAATTTCGATCATTTGTGTTGCGCACAACGCCGAGATAGTTGACTAACAAAATGTAACTTGCGCACGACGCCCCTATGTCGTGGTGAGTCACATATAACTAAAGCCCTAAATCGGAGCAATCGTATGGCAAAAAAAGCAGCTAAGAAACCCGCAGCGAAAAAAGCACCAGCCAAAAAGGCTGCCGCTAAAAAAGCACCAGCCAAGAAGGCTGCCGCGAAGAAGAAGTAAATTACTTCTTGTTTAATAACATGAGCCGCTCCCTAACCGGGGCGGCTCTTTTTTTGCGCACATGGCGCGCCGTCATTCGATGCGACCTTCGTCGAATTCCATCAAATCCACGACACTGTTGATCTGTTCCGCACGGTCGGCACAGCCCATGTTGGTCAATGCTTCCAACAAAAATTCCCGACCGGCAGGGGTCATCCCCTTCTGCACGTAGTTTCGATTCCATTTGGCGACGCGCAGGTCCGCCGGAAAAAGTTTGGCCAGGCCTTGATCGATTTCCGCATCGGTCACCGCCGCATGCACGATCTTTTCCACGTCGGTTGGTTCAATCCCGAGGTGCAGACAGAGAAACCGGTCCATGCCGCGCTTGTAATTCTTCGCATAACTGGGCGGCAGGGCACCGTGCGCCTTCACGTATTTCGCTTTCGCGATAAACCGGGGCAAATGCAGGAGACCGGTCGCGGCATGCGGCAAATATGCGGAGGGCAGGCTGGTCAGCACCTCGCCGGTGGACCCGGGAATAGGTTTCGATGGCATAGTGCTGCGATACATCGCCGCAAATTCAAGATTCGGCAATCCAGTTTCAACTATCCGGCATGATTTAAAGGTGGGGACGGACCTCCGGGCAGTCCGCGCATCTCCTCGCTCTCTTTTTAGCCCCTCCGCTTGATTAGAGTAGCTACGAGCGTGAGCGAGTGGACAGGCCGAACTCGCATCAATTCGCTTTTTCCCTGACCGGAACCTCAAACGGGGCCGGTGGACTCAGTTGCATCGCCGCAGAGGGTTCTCCCCTTTCCGGAATCACGCGCGAACGGTGGACATCGTAGTCCGGCACCAACCGTGAGTAGGGCAAGTCCATCAACGGCGACGAAATCATGAAGTCGGCCGAAGCTCGGTCGCAGGCAATGGGGATATTCCAGACCACGGCCATGCGCAGCAACGCGTTCACGTCGGGATCGTGCGGTTGCGGTTCGAGTGGATCCCAATAGAAGATGAGGCGAGTCGATCTCGCCATCCACAATCTTGGCGCCGATCTGCTGGTCGCCACCCAAGGGACCACTTTGCAGTTTGATGATGGGAAACCCGAGCCGTTTCTCTAAAAGCAAGCCCGTGGTGCCCGTGGCGAAGACCCTGTGATGCGCCAGCAGGTCGCGATTGAACTTCGCCCACTCCACGAGGTCGCGTTTTTTGTGATCGTGCGCCACCAGCGCGATCTTCTTGTCCAACTCCATGACCATTTGCTTGTAGGCCATAACCCAAAGTATAGCAGGTTCTGTTCCGTCTTTCAGCGGTCAGGTTTGCTCCTTCCCTGCCCGGTGGGCACCATCTCCGGGCTCTCGCCCTGCGTCAGGTTTCAGCTTTTAAGATACCACCCATACCACGAACTCTGCCGTCCGTCCTCATTCGGGTTCATTTCAGCGATCGGTATGCTACAGTTTGGAATATGAATACCAGAGTTTTATTGATGGCGAGCAGTGGCGTGATGGGCGCAGTCGGCCTCGCGGCGTCCTTTGCCCCCACCGAGTTGCTCAGCGCACTGCACGTGATTCCGACGGGACCGTTGCCCGTGCTCATCCAACTGATGGGCGCGCTTTATCTGGCCTTCGCCATGGCGAATTGGACGGCGAAGGACAGCCTCATCGGCGGGATCTACGCCCGCCCGCTTTCGTTGGGCAACCTCCTGCATTTCATGGTGGGGGCGCTGGCCCTAGCGAAGTATGAGTTCGCGGCCGGCTTTCACGGACCCTTGGTCGCCGCCCTGGTGGTGTATGCGATCTTTGCCTTGGGCTTCGGCTGGTTGGTCTTTGGTCGCGGCGCGGCGTGCAAAGTTAATACCCCGGGCAGCTAAGAAGCGGCATAAAGCGGGCTCTTTTTATTTCGGGCTAAACGCGCAAACCGTTTCCGCCTATCAGCTTTTCGCTCACTGCTCTCAGCGTTCAGTTCTCAGGCTTCAGATTCTCGAGCCCCATCTCTTTGCTCTCTGCCCTACACACCTCAGGGCCGGACTTTGCGTCGTGCCATCTCCGACGTCCGCACTCAGCTTTTCTGTCCCCCAACCTGGATATGGGCCACGTGGCCCAATTCTCAGAGAGGCGTTATCAATCTGGGCTAGTTTCGCCGCAGCATTCGACCCAGAATTTGCCCATCATTCCGCAACCACACTAGGAATCCGCGACTAAGATGATGCCCACTGGTTACAAACCTGTTAGCTGGTCCGTTGCACACATGAGGAAACGCTTCAGCCTTCACCAGGCCTACGGCAGACAGGCACATCCGCGCGGATACTCAGGGCAAGTCAGTATTGCCCATCAAAAATCTATCGCACTCGCGGGCGGCTCCGCGACCTTCGTTGATGGCCCAGACGACGAGTGATTGACCGCGGCGGCAATCGCCGGCGGCAAATACTCCGGGGATGCTCGTGGTGTATTTCTCGTGCTCGGCCTTCACGTTGGAACGCGCGTCGGTTTCGATTTTGATTTCCTTGAGCAAGGCCTGTTCGGGTCCAAGGAAGCCCATCGCCAACAACACGAGTTGCGCGGGGTGGGTTTTTTCCGTGCCGGGTTGCTCCTGCGGGACGAACTGACCTTTTTCGTTTTTGTCCCACTTGATCTCCACGGTCACGAGTTCCTTTAGATTGCCCTGCTTGTCGCCGATGAATTTTTTCACCGTGGTCAGATAGATGCGCGGATCGTCGCCGAACTTCGCAGCGGCTTCTTCCTGGCCATAGTCCATCTTGTAGACCTTGGGCCACTCCGGCCAGGGATTGTTCGCCTGCCGCTCCATTGCGGGCTTCGGCAAAATTTCAATCTGGATCAGGCTCTTGCAGCCGTGACGCATCGAAGTGCCCACACAATCAGTGCCGGTGTCACCGCCACCGATGACGATCACATCCTTGCCCTCGGCGTTGATCGGACTCGGACCTTCGTTGGCCAGCACGGCCTTGGTGTTGGCCGTGAGAAATTCCATCGCAAAGTGCACACCCTTGAGTTCACGGCCCTCGATGGGCAGATCACGTGGCTGCGTCGCCCCGGTGCAAATCACCGTGGCGTCGTATTCGTGGAGAAAGATTTCCGGTTCCACATTCTCACCGACGTTGGCATTGCAGATGAATTTGATGCCTTCCTGCTCCATGAGCTTGATGCGGCGGAGCACCACATCCTGCTTATCGAGCTTCATGTTGGGAATGCCATACATCAACAAACCGCCCGGACGGTCGGCCCGTTCAAAGACCGTGACGGAGTGACCGGCTTGGTTGAGCTGCGCGGCGGCGGAGAGGCCGGAAGGACCGGAACCAATGATCGCGACTTTCTTGCCGGTGCGAACCTTGGGGGCCTGCGGCAAAACCCAACCTTCATCCCAACCCCGGTCGGTGATCGCGGCTTCGATATTCTTGATGGTGACCGGCGGACCGTTGAGGCCGAGCACGCATGAACCTTCACAAGGTGCAGGACAGACCCGGCCGGTGAATTCCGGGAAATTGTTCGTCTTGTGCAGGCGGCCCAGCGCTTCCTGCCACTGATTGCGGTAAACCAAATCGTTCCACTCGGGAATCAGGTTGTTGATCGGGCAACCGGATGCCATGCCACCAATCAATTTGCCGGTATGGCAGAACGGAACGCCGCAATCCATGCAACGTGCACCCTGATTGCGGAGCTTTCGGGGCTCCATGTGTTGATGAAACTCCTTCCAATCGCGCACGCGCTCAAGTGGCGCCCGGTCAATCGGTAGTTCACGCAAATATTCGATAAATCCTGTTGGCTTGCCCATGGTAGATAAAAAGTAACGGGTAGTTAGTAGCGGTTAGTGGGTAACGGGTGGAAAAGTGGAGACTGGTTGGCGGGATTGGAATGCTCGCGGGTCGATATTTTCTACTCGTTGCTTTCAGTTTAGTTGCCCCCGACACGGGATGTGTCGCGCGCGTTTTCTTCGAAGGCGGCCATGATGGCTTCGTCGCCCGTGAGGCCCTGGTCCTTGGCCCGATCGATACTGGCCAGCATGCGTTTGTAATCCTTGGGCATGACCTTGACGAATTTGGGCACATACGAAGCCCAATCATCGATGATGGTCTGGGCGCGGGTGCTCTTGGTGTAGTCCAGATGTTTTTCGATCAGGGCACGGACCTCGGCGATTTCCGCCGAGGATTCGAGTTTCTCAAGACCGACCATCTGGAGGTTGACGCGCTGGGCAAAGTCGCCCGTTTCGTCGAGCACGTAACCGATGCCGCCCGACATACCGGCGCCAAAGTTGCGTCCGGTGTTACCGAGCACCACGACGCGACCACCGGTCATGTATTCGCAGCCATTGTCACCGATGCCCTCAACCACGGCGTTAACGCCGGAGTTGCGGACCGCGAAGCGCTCGCCCGCCATCCCGCGGATATAAAATTCACCAGCCGTGCCGCCGTAGAGCGCCACGTTGCCAATGATCATGTTTTCCTCGGCCTTGAAAGTCGCGAGCGGAGAAGGATAGATGATGATCTTACCGCCACAGAGGCCTTTGCCGACGTAGTCATTGGCGTCGCCTTCGATGGAGAGAGTCATCCCCCGGGTCATGAACGCACCGAAGCTTTGGCCGGCGGAACCTTTGAAAAGGATCCGGATGGTATCATCCGGCAGTCCTTGGGCGCCGTATTTCTTGGTGATCTCATGACTGGTGATGGTGCCCACCACGCGGTTCACGTTGCGAATAGGCAACTCGGCGACCACTTTGTCCCCGTGCTCGATGGCGGGACGGCAGATATCCAACAACGTAGTCAGATCGAGCGACTTTTCCAAACCGTGATCCTGTGTAACCGAGCAAAAGCGCCCGACCTCGTTGCCGACCTCGGGCGCATAAAGGATGTTGGAGAAATCCAGACCCTTGGCCTTCCAGTGATCCACGGCCTGCCGCGGTTCGAGGGAGCCGACTTGGCCAACCATTTCCTGGATGGTGCGGAAACCGAGTTGCGCCATGATTTCGCGCACTTCCTCGGCTATGAACTTCATGAAGTTAACCACGTGCTCGGGCTTGCCGGTGTATTTGGCCCGAAGGCGTGGATCCTGCGTCGCCACTCCGGTCGGACAGGTGTTGAGGTGGCAGACGCGCATCATGATGCAACCCGTGGCGACCAAGGGAGCGGTGGCGAAACCGAATTCCTCGGCGCCCAGCAAGGCGGCGATGACGACGTCGCGTCCGGTTTTCAGTTGGCCGTCGGTCTCAACCGCGATGCGGGAGCGCAGATTATTGAGCACCAGCGTCTGATGGGTTTCGGCCAGACCAAGTTCCCAAGGCAGACCGGCATGTTGCATCGAAGTCTGCGGCGAAGAACCCGTGCCCCCGTCGTATCCGGAAATCAGCACCACATCGGCGTGCGCCTTGGCTACACCGGCGGCAATGGTGCCCACGCCGACTTCGGAGACGAGCTTCACACTGATACGCGCGTGACGATTGGAATTCTTCAAGTCGTGGATGAGCTCCGCGAGATCCTCGATCGAATAGATGTCGTGATGCGGAGGCGGAGAAATGAGACCGACGCCGGGAGTGGTGCCGCGGGTTTTCGCGATCCAAGGATAGACTTTGTTGCCGGGTAATTGACCGCCTTCACCGGGCTTGGCGCCTTGGGCCATCTTGATTTGCAGTTCCTGCGCACTCGCGAGGTATTCGCTCGTGACGCCGAACCGACCGGCCGCAACCTGCTTGATCGCGGAACTCTTCGAATCGCCATTGGCCATCGGGACATAGCGATCCGCATCCTCGCCGCCTTCACCGGTGTTGGACTTGCCGCCGATCCGATTCATGGCGATGGCCAAAGTCTCATGCGCTTCCTTGGAGATCGATCCATAGGACATGGCGCCACTCTTGAAACGCTTCATGATACTCTCCGACGGCTCCACCTCCTCAATCGGAATGGCATCACTGGGTTTGAATTCGAGCATACTGCGCAGCGTGCACATGTTTTTGCCCTGCTCATTGATGAGCTTGGAGAAGTTTTTGAATTCAGCGAAATTGCCCGAACGCGTGGACTTCTGCAGGTGATGAATTGATTCAGGGGTGAACAGGTGGTTTTCACCATCGGAGCGCCACTGATAAATACCGCCCACCGGCAGGACATGCCCGTCAACCCGACGTTCGGGATAGGCCGCGTGGTGGCGGGCCAACACTTCCTGTGCGATCACGCGGAGGCCGATGCCGCCGATCCGTGATGGGGTCCAGGTGAAATAGTGGTCGATTACATCCTGACGAATGCCCAACGCCTCGAATATCTGGGCGCCACGATAACTTTGGATCGAGGAAATGCCCATCTTGGACATGACCTTGACCACGCCCTTAGCCGCAGCCTTCACCAAATTCTTACAGGCCATCTGATGGTCGATCCCCGTCAGTGATCCACTGCGGATCATGTCGTCGATCGTCTCGAAGGCGACGTAAGGATTGACGGCGCTGGCCCCGTAGCCGATGAGGAGGGCGAAGTGATGCACTTCGCGGGCTTCCCCGGTTTCAATCACCAAACTTATCCGGGTGCGCAGGCCCTCACGGATGAGGAAGTGATGCAGACCGGCGACGGCGAGCAAGGAGGGAATAGGGGCAAAGTCACTGTTAACTCCACGATCACTTAGGATGAGGACGTTGACTTCCTCCTCTTCGATCATGCGACGAGCCATGATGCAGATTTCCTCCAACGACTTGGCGAGTCCCTTCTCCCCGCGAGCGACGCGAAAAAGTGAAGGCAACACCCCGATCTTGAGACCGGGCAAATCGGTGCGGCGAATCTTGGCAAACTCCTCGTTGGTCAGGATAGGCCACTTCAATTCCACGCGACGACAGGCCGTCGGCTGGGGATTGAGCAGATTGCCTTCGGACCCGAGACGGGTCTCGGTGGAAATGACGATCTCCTCGCGGATCGAATCGATCGGCGGATTGGTGACCTGGGCAAAAAGCTGCTTGAAATAATCGAAAAGCAGGCGCGGCTTGTTCGAAAGCACCGCCAGGGCACCGTCATTACCCATCGAGCCAAGGGCTTCGACCCCCAAGCGTGCCATGGGCGCTATAATGATACGCTCATCCTCGTGCGTGTAGCCGAAGGCAATCTGCCGTTGCAGCAGAGTTTCGTGGTCGGGCGCAGGAATGGACGGAGCCTCGGGCAAATCGGAGAGATGCACCAAATGCTCTTTGATCCATGCGCGATAGGGCCGCTCGCTCGCCAACTGCTGCTTGATCTCTTCATCCTCAATGATCCGGCCTTGCTCGGTATCTACCAGGAAGAGCCGGCCCGGTTGCAGGCGGCCTTTGCGGAGAATATTTTCCGGCGGGATATCTAGCACCCCGGTTTCAGAGGCCATGATAACCATGCCGTCAGTCGTCACGCAAAACCGTGAAGGCCGCAACCCGTTGCGATCGAGGATGGCCCCGATCTGGCGACCATCGGTGAAAGCAATGGCCGCCGGTCCATCCCATGGCTCCATCAAACAGGAATGATACTGGTAGAACGCGCGCCGATCTTCATCCATGTGCTGGTCTCCCGACCATGGCTCAGGGATCATCATCATGATCGAGTGCGCGAGGGGCCGACCGGCGAGCACCAGCAACTCAAGGGCGTTGTCAAACATCGCCGAGTCACTGCCGTTGGGATTTACGATAGGCAGCGTCTTCTTGATATCCTCGCCAAAGAGCTCGGATTCGAAAAGCGCTTCGCGGGCGTGCATCCAATTGATGTTGCCGCGCAGGGTATTGATTTCGCCGTTGTGGGCGACATAACGATAAGGGTGGGCGCGATCCCAGCTGGGGAAGGTGTTGGTGCTGAAACGCGAGTGGACGAGCGCGATGGCCGTCTCCATCGCTGGGTTGCTGAGGTCGGTGAAATATTTCTCCAACTGGTCCGTCAGCAACATGCCTTTGTAGACAATCGTCCGACTAGAAAGGCTGGTGACATACCATGATTCGGCGCCGGTCATGGTGGAGGTGCGAATCTCAATGTAAGCGCGCTTGCGAATGATGTAGAGGCTACGCTCAAAGGCGTCTTGATCCGCCAATTCAGCCCCGCGACCAATAAAGATCTGGCGCATAAACGGCTCGCACGACTTGGCGGTTTCGCCGAGGGAGGAATTATTGGTCGGCACGGTGCGCCAGCCGAGAAAAGCCTGACCTTCCGACTGGATGATCTGCGCGAGCTTTTCCTCAATTTTACGACGAACCGTCGGGTTGCGCGGTAAGAAGATGATCCCACAACCATATTCCCCGGCGGCCGGCAGGGTAATGCGCGACTCTTTACATACTTTCGCTAAAAATTTGTGCGGCATCTGCAGCAACACACCCGCGCCGTCTCCGGTGTTGGTTTCACTGCCGGCCGCCCCACGATGATCAAGGTTGGTCAACACCTGCAGACCATCCTGCAGCGTCTTGTGCGATTTGATGCCGTGCATGTTGGCGACAAAGCCCACCCCACAGGCGTCGTGCTCGAACCATGGATCGTAAAGCCCCTGCTTCACTGGCGAACGGGGTATCTTAGTCTGGGATGTAGTAGTGCTAGGCATGGAAGTAGATCTCAAGGCGGGCGGGAAAAGGAGGTGAGCTGAATCTATGCCACTGTGGCTCGGTTTTGTAAGCAGGTCGTTGGTAGTCAGGCAAAAAAAAGGCCGTCTTTGGTGAGAGACGGCCCGGAAGTTTATTATCGGATGCCCTCAGTTTAGAAGAATCGTATGGTTTTAGTCGCCATTTTGGCATGTTCATCGTCCGAACAGCCCGCGTTGGTGGGGACTTCAGCCGATAAATCCGTCGGTTTAACCAAGTCGTTGCTCAGAAGGTAGTTTTCCACCTCTTCGCCTGAGATATCTGCAAGCATGACTCCGTCAATCTCCACGCAAGGTGATAGAGGCTGGCCTGATTTTTGGACCATCTCCGCGTAATTTTCCCGGTTATTGATGATATCGATATCATCATACGCGAGGGCATGCTTGCTCATTACTGCGCGAACGCCGTTAGACCAGCCGCACTGGGGCTTGAGATATGCTTTAATCTTCATGGTGTAATGTGCCTCCGAGTGAAGGGACGTGCAAGATAACGGACGAGTTTTTGCACCGGCAAGTGCAAGTTTTCTAAATCTATGGCATATGACGGGCTAATAAGTGCGTAGTCCGCGACGAAAATCCGTCGGGGTAACCCCACACTTCTGCCTAAACTGCCTCGAGAAATAGAAAATGTCCTGAAAACCAACGATTTCGGCAATACTGCCAATCGTCAGATCTGACTCGGCCAGCAACTGCCGGGCACGCTCGATCTTGGCGTTAATAATATAATCCTGGGGCCTCTGTCGGGTGATCTTGAGGAATATCCGGGAAAAATGATCCACACTGTAGCCTGCTTTTCCGGCCAGTTCACTCACGGGGGGAGTTTTTGCGGGGCTTTCCCTGATCAAGGCGGCCGTTTGCATCACAATATCGCGGTGGCGCTGTTCCGTTCCAGGGGTCTCCATTTGCAGTGACGCAACGTGCTCACGGCTCAACTCAGCCAACAAACCCGCCATCAGCGCTGAGGCGGCACCGACGGCGTTGGGCTCATTGCCGAGATCGATGATCCGTCGCATCAGGGTATCAACGAATTCCACCTGTCGGGTGCGATGAACTTCAAACGGCGGGTTGAAAGCGGATAAAGGCAAATCTTGGACAGCCTCGATACTGGAGAAATGGATGAAATTAACCCCCAATCTAGCCTTCGGATCCTGCACCGCCTCGTAACGACGACCCGGTCTCATCCAAAGGCAGACTCCGGGCCGGAGCCCGATTTCGCCCGAGGACAATCGCATACGGCCCTGCCCATCCCAGACGAACCAAAGATCGAAGTCCCGCAACGCTTTCGCCCAACTGCGACCCAAGTTCCAGCCCGGTTCACAACGCACCCGGGCGCTTTGATTTATCCTGATATCGGTTGGTTTGAGTGAAATCATATAATATCGGATAAATACAAATTATTAGCGGCGATATGCATGGCCCTGCAACCGCATTATCTGCTAGATTATGGAAACTTCGTTTCCCAGCTCCCCCTACTTTTATGGTACTGCCCTCAATCAAGCACATCGATCACGGTTCTGAAATGCATGACCCCGAACTCTACCAACCCGCGAGTGAGGGGTTTGGCGTCGAGCGCTTCGAGGACATCGGTCCCGAAGAAATAAAACACTATAACGAGCAGGGCTATTTGATCGTCCGCCAAGCTTTCACGGAAAAAGAAATCCAAGCCGCCAAGCAGGGACTCATGGATCTTATCATGGGGAAGAACCCGGATTACACGGGGGTAATGTTCGAAGCCAAAGCCCAGGATATTCTGCCCACTTTGAGTTTGGAAGAGCGTCAGGATGCGGTGCGCAAGTTGATGGCCTTCGTCGAATTTGATGCCCGTTTAAAAGCTATTTCCCATCACCCCAAGCTGCTGCAAACCATCCGCACGCTGCTGGGCAATCGCGACTCGCAGATGTTTCAGGATATGGCCCTGCTCAAGCCACCCCGTCTCGGTCGGGAAAAGCCCTGGCATCAGGACAAAGCCTATTTCAACTACCCTTTGGATACGCCTGTGGTCGGCGTATGGATCGCGCTCGACGAAGCCACGATCGACAACGGCTGTATGCAGTTTCTGCAGGGACAACACCGCAAGGGTCCGCAAATTCACTTCCAGAAACGTGACTGGCAGATCTGCGACACCCAGATCATGGGACAGCGTTCGACTGCCGCACCGTTGCAGCCGGGCGGCATGCTTTTGTTCAGTGGGCTCCTGCCGCACGGCACCCCGCATAATGCCTCGGGTAAGCGCCGGCGGGCGCTCCAATACCACTACGCCCCGGCTGATGTTTCCACGCTGCCCGACAACGACGAACGCCTGATGCACTTCGGCAGCGAAGGCAAAGATGTTACGTGCTGAACAGGCGCTTTTAGCCGAAGGCCTGCATTCTGAGCCCTCGTAGAGTTGCAATACCCGCGAGACTTTCGACGGCGGGTAGCGGTCGCGGTTCGGTGCACCGGCGGCGGCCGCTTTGGAGTTGATAGTAATTCAGATGCTTTTGCACAAACGCGCGGGAGCCCAGCACCGCACCGTCGCTGAAGTAGCGCACCCGGCAGCGCAGCACGGCGGTGAGCGGGAGCTCGCCCTTGGTTTTCAAGACTTGTTTGAACTTCTCGGTCGGGATCGCCTGCCCCTTGGTTTGCGGTCCGGATCCGCGGCCAAATAGCATTTGCCGGTAGCTGCTATGTGCCCCTTGCCAAGTCTGTGCTCCCATGACATGTCCGAGACCGGTGCGGGCCTTGGGGCTACCGGCCACGGCTTCGCCGTAGCCGCAGAACCGGTAGTCTTTGGGATCTTTGACCAACCCGGCGCGGACGGCGTTCAGATCGATGTAGGCAGACATCACCGCTGTGACTCTTTGATTACCCTCGACCAGCACGCTTTTGAAGCGTTCGGACCAGAGGGTGCCGTAGCGTTTATGGGAACGATTATACCAGACGGCGAACCGTTGTTTAACCAGTTTCATGAACTGGGAGACATCTCCCATTAAAGCCAATTGGCGTTCCCTCCACGCGGAGGCTTCTGATTCGTCCGGGGTCTTGAGTTGCTCGGTCAGGGCCTCGACCCGGGCCACCTGATACTTGGTGGGTTTGGGATAGAGAATCGCGTAGCGGCGCAAGAGTTCCTGATCGGAGAGAGCGATCTTTTTTGGCACCCGCAAAAGGACATGGAAATGGTTACTCATCAGCGCGTAGGTCACAATCTGAACACCACAATATTCGGCTACCTGCCAGAGTTGCTTGCGTAGGGTCTCCTTCGCCACGTCATGTAAGAGCATCTCCCCGTTCACCGTCCGGGTCATGCAATGGTAGAGTGCTTCCTCCTGCCCTGCATCCACTTTGATCCGCGACGTCCGCATGCCAGATACCCTGCCCCATCAGCCCTCTCCCGTCAAGCGTTATTAACCTGTCCCTTTTTATTAAGTTCTTAATGGTCGGTTGTTTCGCAGTTCTGGTGAGGGAGCGTTGTCGGCGCGGAAAAATTTTCGCCTAGCCGACGTCATCGAGTTGCGCCATACACGCGCCAATGAAAGTGCTCGTGACCGGTGCCGCCGGCTTTATCGGCTACCATGTCTGCCAACGTCTTGCTGCCCATCCCGGTTGCGATGTGCTGGGGGTGGACAACCTCAATGACTATTACGATGTCGGTTTGAAGCGCGCCCGTTTGGCTCAGCTCGACCCATTGGATAACTTTCGCTTCGTGCAATCTGATTTCGCCCAGACCGGCATGCTCGCCGGACTTTGGGCCCACTTTAAACCGGACTACGCGGTGCATCTCGGCGCCCAGGCGAATGTGCGCTACAGTGTCACGCATCCCGCCGCGTATGTGCAGAGCAACCTCGTGGGCTTTCACAACATGCTCGAGGCCGCGCGTGCGCATCCACCCAAGCACACGGTATTTGCTTCTTCGAGCAGTGTTTATGGCGCGACCGCCGCCATTCCTTTCGCCGAGGATGGCGATACCAGCCATCCGCTCTCGTTCTATGGCGCGACGAAAAAAGCCAACGAAGCCATGGCGCACAGTTATGCCCATCTGCACGGACTGGCGCTGACGGGACTGAGGTTTTTCAACGTTTATGGTCCCTGGGGCCGGCCCGACACCGCGCCGACCCTTTTTGCAAAAGCGATATTTGCCAGTGAACCGATCGATCTCTTTGCCGAGGGCAAGGCGCGACGCGATTTCACCTACATCAATGACATCGTGGATGGTGTGGTGAAAGTGCTGCTTTATCCGCCGGTTGAGAAACCCCTGCCACCCTATCGCATTTTTAATCTCGGGCATAATCGCCCCGTCGAAACCTTGCTGTTTGTGCGCATGTTGGAGCAGCTCATCGGACGCGAGGCCAAGCTCAATCTGCTGCCAGCCCAACCGGCCGATGTGCCCGAAACCTGTGCTTCGCTCGAACGCATCCAGGCCGTCATTGGATATGCGCCAAGAGTCCCGTTGGAGGAAGGCCTGCGCCACTTCGTGGACTGGTTTAGGACTTATTATCAGCCTGATTCCTGACCGATTCGGCGTTGAGTTAATAGGTGTGCAAAGAAACGTCGCACTCCGTCCTTGCGCGCAGACCTACAGCGATGAATGTCTACTGACATAACGCTGTCACTCCCCGCTGATATTATCCTCCCCACTCTAATCCAAATACACTGTTCCCATGTCCAAAGCTTCATCCGCCAAAACGTCCCCCACTGCCCTCGCCCACACGGGTCGCGAAAAAAACATCGAGCTCGCACTTTCTTCGATCACCAAACAATTCGGCGAGGGTTCCATCATGCGGCTGGGTAGCAATGCCCACATGAAAGTCGAGACCTTGAGCACGGGATCTTTGGCCGTTGATCTGGCCCTGGGCGTCGGCGGGTTGCCGAAGGGGCGGATCGTGGAAATTTATGGCCCGGAATCCTCCGGCAAAACCACCTTTTGTTTGAGCGTAATAGCTGAAGCCCAGAAAGCCGGTGGCTTGGCCGCATTCATCGATGTGGAGCATGCCCTTGACCCGAAGTTTGCGCGGATCGCGGGCGTAAATCTCGATGACCTGCTCGTATCGCAACCCGATTCAGGTGAGGATGCACTCAACATCATGGAGACCCTCATCCGCTCCAATTCGATTGATGTTATCGTGCTCGATTCCGTAGCCGCGCTGACCACCCGCGCGGAACTCGACGGCCAGATGGGCGATGCCACCGTCGGTGCGCAGGCCCGCCTGATGTCGCAAGCCATGCGCCGCCTCACCGCCGTGGTTAGTAAGACCAACTGCATATGTATTTTCACCAATCAGATTCGCGAAAAGATCGGCGTGATGTTTGGCAGCCCCGAGACCACTTCAGGCGGCCGGGCCCTCAAATTTTTCTCCAGTGTGCGCATCGACATCCGCCGCCGCGATCAGATCAAGACTCCTGACGGCAAAGTCATCGGTAATCGCACCAAGATCAAAATTGTGAAGAACAAGGTCGCCCCGCCGTTCACCGAATGCGAATTCGACATCATGTATGACGAGGGAATTTCGCAGACCGGGTCGATGATCGACTTGGGCATTGAGCACAAGATTCTCGAAAAACGTGGCGCTTGGATTTCCTTTGATGGCGAACTTATCGGCCAGGGCCGCGATGCCGCGAAACTCACCTTAAAGGAGAAACCAGAAATGGCCGCGAAGGTAACCAAGGCCGTCCTTGAAAAAGTTAACGTCAAGGGCGGAGAAAACATCACTGGCGACGCCGACAAGAAAGAGTAAACCGAAACAATTGCGGCCCGTGCTTAG
>DFDG01000187.1:0-3535 GCA_002367815.1 Opitutaceae bacterium UBA3033
CGTGATCTTTTCCACGTCTGAACTGGTGACGAGGCCGCGCAGCTGATTTTTTGCATTAACGACCAGCATTTTGTTGATGCCGATGTGCTCGGTGAAAAACTTATCGGCGGCCGCAATCGGGTCGGATGCCACGTTGTCTTCCAACTCGGTGATCAGGGCTGTCCGGGGGGTCATCACCTCGGAAACTTTTTTGGTGCGATAGCGATCCTTCACCACATTGCCGGAAAGCAGACCGGCGAGTTTGCCGTTGTCGGCGACGACAGGAAACGTGCTGAATGTGAATTTGCGCTCAGCCATCATCGCGAGCACATCGCCAATGAATTCATCCGGACTAACGGTTATGGGGTCCTGGATCAGACCATGGATGTGGCGTTTGACGCGGGCCACTTCCTTGATCTGTTCCTTCGCCGGCATGTTGTAGTGGATCAGCCCCAAACCGCCATTCAGGGCCATCCCGATGGCCATGCGTGATTCGGTGACGGTATCCATGTCCGATGAAATGATCGGAATGTGCAGGTGCAGTGCCTCGGACAGACTGGTGGACGTATCCGCGTCCTTGGGCAGAATATCCGAGTAGAGGGTCGCCAATGACACATCGTCATAGGTCAGGCCTGCTGGTTGGTTGGAGCGGAAAAACTCGTCGGCCGGGAAGTAAAATTCGGCATCAGCCGAGGCGAGTTGAGGGGCGGGATTCGTTGCAACCTTAGTCATGAGTTGCCGTGAATGGAATAAGGCGATTCCCAAACAGTGCAACTGGAATTTTTGTTTTCATCATTTCTGACGGTGAGAATTTACACTTTGCGGACATTGCTGTCTAATTGCTGACCGTGGAGTATAGTTTTGCATATCGCCGTTATCATTTGCCGTTCAGGTCACCCCTGCGGACGGCGCATGGCCTGTGGTCTGTCCGGGAAGGCATCCTGCTTCGATTGGAAGCCCGCGATGGAGCAGTGAGTTATGGCGAAGCTGCACCGATCCCTTGGTTTGGCACGGAAACGGTGGATGAAGTTGAGGAAGCCTGCCGGAAATTGGGTGAAGTGGTGGATGATACCCTGTTGGATACGGTGCCGGGAAAACTCGGCTGTTTACGCAGCGCCTTTGCCTCGGCGCGTACCGAGCTGGCCGAGCCCCGGGATATGACCTCGAGGCAGGTCGCCTCATTATTGCCGGCGGGCAAGGCAGCCCTCGACCTGATTGAATCACAAGCTGAGGTGGGTTTCCGGGTCTTCAAATGGAAGGTCGGGGCCGCAAACGCCATGGATGAGTTGGGATTGCTGGACGACATTTGCGCGAAATTGCCGGACGGGGCCAGATTGCGCCTCGACGCCAATGGCGCCTGGGACCGGCGCACCGCCGAGCGTTGGTTGGAACGTTGCGCGGAACGACCCGTTGAATACGTGGAACAGCCCTGCTTTGCTGATGCTTCGCAGGGCACGGCCTTGCAAAACAAGACGGAGGATTTGTTGATGGGCTTGGCGAATGACTATCCGACTCCACTGGCTTTGGATGAATCCTTGATCAGGCTGGGAGACATTACGCGTTGGATCGACGCAGGGTGGTCGGGATTTTATGTATTGAAGCCATCATTACTGGAAAATGCGCAGGCGGCACAGGTTAAGTTGGCCAAGGCGCACGCGAAGGTGGTCTTTTCCAGTGCATTGGAGACCGCGATAGGAGCCAAGGCCGCCCTGCAACTGGCATTTTCCTGGACCGGTCATGCCTATGCCTTGGGTTTCGGAGTGTGGCCACTGTTTCATGATCCGAGGATGAATGGTCCGGGGACCGCCCCGTTCATGCGCTGGCATGATGTGGAAAGATTAAACGAGGAGGCGACATGGAACGCGTTACCCTAGAACAGCTGCTCATGGCCACGGGCTACGCCGAAAGACACGGTGAAAGCATTTTTTTGGTCGATCCCCATTGGACGACCACGCAACGTGCCCAGTTTGACCAAATTTGTGCAACCAAGATCAAGGCAACTGATTCGCATATGGGCTGGCTTTGCATTCCGACCGGTGGCTCGAGCGGCACCGTACGCTTCGCCCGACACGACGAGGTAACCTTGAGCGCAGCCGTGCAGGGTTTCTGCGAGCATTTTAACGAAACCCAGATCAACGTGGTCGATGTTTTGCCCCCCTGGCATGTGAGCGGTCTGCTCGCACGGGTGCGCAGTGCCATGACCGGAGGTCGTTATTTAGCCTGGGATTGGAAGCGATTGGAGGGCGGGGAATCACCCGCGCTGACGGAAAATGCCCCTTGGATGATCTCACTCGTGCCGACGCAATTGCAGCGATTGTTGGCGCAACCTGCGGCAGTCAATTGGTTGCGACGGTTCAAGCTAATTATACTCGGGGGTGGTCCGATCTGGACCTCGCTGGCCGAAGCCGCACAGGAAGCAAATCTACCGATTGTGCTCAGTTATGGCATGACTGAAACAGCGGCGATGATCACGGCCCAGCAACCAGGCGAATTTGCTGCCGGTGACCGCAGTAGTGGCCATCCACTGCCTCATGCTTTGGTGGAAATCCAAAAGGATTCATCCGTGCAATTGGCCCGGGCTGAAACCATGGGCATCGTGTGTATTTCCGGTCCTTCAGTCATGCGGGGTTATTATGCCGCAACTACGATGACGGCGAAATTTGCGACGGCGGATCTGGGGCGCATTGATGCGGAGGGCCGACTTCATATCCGCGGTCGTCGGGACGAAATTGTCATATCCGGCGGGGAAAAGATCAACCCGAGGGAAGTGGAAGTCGTGTTGCGGGCCACAGGTCGTTTTCTCGATTTGGCGGTGGTGGCCATGCCTCATGCGGGTTGGGGTGAAGAATTGGTGGCGTGCTATCTCGCCGAGGCCCCCTTGGTTCAAACCGAAATCGACGAACTGGTCGCGACGCTGCCTCTGTCGGGTCACCAACGGCCCAAACGATTTCATTCATTTTCAGCTCCAGATTGGCCACGCAATGCCCAAGGTAAACTCAATCGCGCGGCCTTGCGCATGGCGATCCTAGCCCGCTGAAACCCACGCCGCCAATTTTGGGCTCAGGGGCACACGTTCACGTTTGCTTCGTGATGTGCTGACGTGCTCGGTGCGAATTATGGCTGCGATTTTTACCGGAGGCGTAATCCGGTTGATCTCAAAATCGATGGCGAAACTGTTTTCTGAAATTTTGGTGGGGCTGACTTTAATGCTTACGAGGTCTCCGCAATGTAATGGACGTTTGTATTCAGCCGTGCTGCGAGAAATGGGCACGAGGACATCACCGGTCACAATAAAATCCTGCAACGGGATGCCCGCCGCGGCTAGTGCGGCTTCGTAGGCCTCGTGGCAGAGGGCGAGGTAGTTCGCGAAAAAGACAATGCCGGCGGCATCGGTGTCGGCCAGTCGGATGGTGCGCGTATAGTTGTATGGCATGTTTACTGACAGTTGAGCTCTGTGCATGATGCGGGCAATGTCCAAGTTGTGATTAGAATTGTAGGGCGGGATCGCTGATCCCTTCATGTAAGTCTTGAGATATTCGAAGGCGGGATCAGCGAT
>DFDG01000187.1:3729-4502 GCA_002367815.1 Opitutaceae bacterium UBA3033
TTTTCTAATGCTGCTTTTTTAGCTTAAAGCTTTTCGCTTATCGTTTACTGCTTGAACCCATGACGAAAAACGAGATGGCCGAACTTTTGGTAGAAATTGGTGTGCTCTTGGAACTGAAGGGAGAAAATCCGTTCAAGATTCGCGCCTATCAGAGCGGGGCCCGGATTCTCGAAGCGATGGAAGAAGAGGAAATCGGACGTCTGATCAAGTCTGGCGAATTGGACACGGTTAAAGGTATCGGCGATGCGTTGGCCCAAAAGATCACCGAATTACACACGACGGGAGAATTGGGTTTTCTGATCAAGTTACGTGCCTCCATCGAACCCGGCTTGGTTGAGTTGCTCGATATCCCGGGACTGGGGGCCAAGAAAGTGCGGGCATTGCACAGCAAATTGGGCGTGACGGATATCGCCAGTCTGGTGAAGGCATGCGCTGACAATCTGGTGGCGGAACTGGATGGGTTCGGTCCGAAGTCGCAGGAGAAGATCGTCACCGGAATCAAAAACCGTGAGGCCTATGGCAAGCGGCATATGTGGTGGGAGGCCAATGAAGTCGCCCAGCCGATTCTGGCTGGCTTGTGCGCCTTGCCTCAGGTCGCACGGGCCGAAGCGGCGGGGAGTTTACGCCGAGGAATGGAAACGATCGGTGACTTGGACTTTCTGGTGGCAGCAGAGGATTTTACGCCGATCGTCGTATGGTTTGTGGGGCAGGAGGGAGTAAAGGAGGTCACCGCCCAAGGTGAGACCAAGGCCAGTGTGCGCTTTGCGAACGGA
>DFDG01000130.1:0-495 GCA_002367815.1 Opitutaceae bacterium UBA3033
GTAATCAGTGCAATTTTTTGCGTGACCGGAGGTTGGCTCTCGGACCGATTCGGGCGACGTCGCATGCTGGCGTTGTTCTTTGTCGGCACGGCCATTCCCGGTCTCTATTTGGCGTGGATCATGGCCCAACAGAATTGGATCATGCCGATTGACCCCCAGATGCTTGATCGACCGATACCGAGCGACGCCTTGGTCACGGCGTTCTGGGTCGCCTGCCTGTTTTTCGCCGTTTTCCAAGGTCTCATGTATGGCACGAAGGCGGCGCTTTTCATGGATATCACGACCCCGGCAGTGGCCGCGACCCAGTTCACCGCCTACATGGCGATGAGTAATTTCGTCATCGCATATTCGGCGACCTGGCAGGGATTCGCGATCGAACGATTTGGTTATCCGGTGACGTTGGTGCTCGATGCCGCATTTGGTTTGGTCTGTATCGGTTTGCTCCCTTTCATGGCTGTAAAACCGGCTTCGCGAATTTAGCTTTTGGGATGCCGG
>DFDG01000130.1:783-1000 GCA_002367815.1 Opitutaceae bacterium UBA3033
GAATTTAGCTTTTGGGATGCCGGCCCCAGAAATTTATTTATGACTGCGCCTATGGATACACCGAAGGATTATGTGATTCTTGAACTCAACCATATCGCACTTGATGTAAGCGATGTGGAGGCGAGCAGGTTATTTTATCGCGATGTGCTCGGCCTGCTTGAACTGCCTCGGCCCGCGTTTCCTTTTCCCGGGGCTTGGTTTCGACTGGGGTCGCTGC
>DFDG01000130.1:1249-5153 GCA_002367815.1 Opitutaceae bacterium UBA3033
TTGGTTTCGACTGGGGTCGCTGCAGGAACTGCACCTCATCGGTGAACGCGAAAGAACAGGCAGTGTGCGGTCAGGTCATTTTGCCCTGCTGGTGAATGATCTCGATGCGGTCGCTTCACGGCTTTGCGCAGCCGGGGTTGGATTTCGGGGCCCCAAGCCCAGGCCCGACGGGGCTGGGCAGCTATTCACGGCCGACCCGGATGGGAACGTGATTGAGTTTACATCCGGTCTGCCCGGTCGGAGTATCTGATGCCATTACCATAACCCGTGGCGGGTCGCGCGGTAGTGCCCGATCAAAGGGCCTCCGTTCAAATCTTATGTTCCTCGGCTAGTTTGGCGCCTTCGCCATCAGGCAGGCCATCGCGGAAGGTGCCGAACCAGCGGTCCAGTGGAATCGTGCTTTCGCCATAGTTGCACTCAAAATAGCGGTGGTGCAGATAGTGGAAATAGGAACCGGTGGGCAGCTTGTCCTTGATGATTGGCCCCTCGTAGCCGTGGTGACCGTTGGCCGGTCCGAGGGCGGCATGCTGCAGGTCGAACAGGAAATGGATCGGGTGCGAGGGCACGATAAAGTGGATCAGGCACACGCTCAGGTAGATTATGGTTTCGACCGGATGCATGGCCATACCCGACCACGCATTGGGGTTCTTGTTCTTGTGGTGCAGATAATGCACATGCTTGTAGAGCGGCTTCCAATGGATCAACCGGTGCACCCAGTAAAAATGAAACTCACGCCAAAACGGAATGATGAAAAACCACGCCACAAACCAAACCGGATTGCGGGCCCATTCGAGCCAGGGGATGTGATGATTGGCGTAGAGCCAAACGGTGATCACTTCGTAGCCGGTCCAAATGATGCCGGCGACGCCGGCGGTCCAGAAGACATTGTCGTAAACCTGATCGCGAAACAGAAATATCCGGCTGTCTTCCGCCGGCCAGTTGGCGTCGTATTTTTTGCGGAGACCCTCGCCTTTGCGGATATAAAGCCAGTAGTGAAATCCGCCGTAATAGAGCCACATCATCACTTGGTTACGCAGCCAGATCTGGGCAATCCAACCGAACTCGAAATTAACACAACGGGTGATGTCGGGTTGGGTGAGATACCAAGAGATGACGGAGATCAACAACAGCGACAGGTTTACAGGCCAAAGAAAACCGGGCCAGCCAAAGGTCCATTTGAAGAGAGCAATTATCCGCACCGGCCATTGCAGTAACGGCGCATACTTCAAGGGGTAGGGTGGACGCCATTCGCCGCGCTCATTGCGACCTTCGGCAGCATATTCTTCGGCGCGGGATTGACGCTTATCTTCAGCCATTGATCGGCAGTTTGCTTAACTCACATTCCTTGGCAAGGACTCAAGATCGCGATTCCCCTGTTGTTATACGGCCGTGCGGTTGTCGCTTTTGAAGTGGGTGTGGCGACGGTTTTCGGAGAGCTGTTTCTGCGAAGCAAATCGGGCGTTATCCTTCCGCACGATGGGACCTCCATTGGCCGGGCTGGCACGCTCATCGGCCTCGGCGGCAGCGGCGAACAACAAAAGCAGTTCCGCCCCAGCCGATAGCCGGCGGGCAGGGAACCCGGCATTGCGGGCCAACCACACAAGAATTGAGGACGAAGCGTCGGACATAGTGTTTTCTGGCAGCACGGAAGCGTCTTCGTGGAAACAAGGCGAGCGCGATGTCAGCGAAGTTCAAAAATGAGGGGTAAATTATCAGGAGGCATAAAACAAAGGGTCGCCAATTCCGGCGCCACCCCGACATGCTGTTTCCGATGAATATTAATTCAGCCACATTCCTCACCAGTGCGACCGACTTGAAGTCCTGCAAGAGTTCGGTGTATCCCGAGTTTGCCTTCATCGGCCGGTCCAACGTGGGCAAGTCGTCCCTCATCAATATGCTGACGAACAACCGCAAATTGGCCAAAGTCTCGGAGACCCCCGGTAAAACCCAGTTGATCAACTTTTTCAGCATCAACGGCAATTGGACCTTGGTGGATCTGCCCGGCTATGGTTATGCCCGGGTTTCCAAAGACAAACGCGCGGGATTCAATGAGGCAGTCGCCGATTTTCTCGATCAACGGGAGACCCTGCTGCAGACCTTTGTGCTGATTGATTCCCGTCTGCCTCCACAGGAAATCGACAAAGAGTTCATCAAGTGGATGATCGGTTCAAACATTCCTTTTTCGGTGGTCTTTACGAAGGCAGACAAACAATCCACGAGTAAAACCAACACCAACGTGGCGTATTTTTGTAAGACCGTACTCGAAGGGATTACCCCGGCACCAATGAGTTTCATCTCATCATCCGAGACCAAGGCTGGGCGGAAAGAAATTCTCGCGCACATCGATGTTTTGATGAGCGCCAGATAGATGCCGCTACTGCTTTGGGGTGAACAACAGCAGCGAACCCAAGGATTGATAGCCAATGGTCGTGTAGAGTTTCGCCCCCGCTTTGCTCGAGGTAAGCACGGAGGCATTCATTCCCCGTTTACGTTCATCTCGCATCATATGCACGAGGAGGGCGGATGCGATCTTCTGCCGACGATGTGCCTCCAGCACAAACATGTTGGCCACCCACGAACCGCCCTGGCACTTGATACTGCCCACCCAACCGACCACGGCACCGTCAATCATGGCCGCGTAGAGATGCATGGGGGCATTGTCAGTCAGATGTTCCGGCAAGATTTGTCGTGACCCGGCGACTTTGTTCACCGCATCGGCCAGTTCAGTGGTTAACACCCGTTGGATTAACGCCGGAGACTTGATGCTCGGGATCTGTTTGAGAGCGTGAACCATGACTCCTTCAGTGCAGCCCAAACGATATCCCAGCGCTTTGTATTCAGCGCGTAGCGATTCGTCGGAAGTATCGATGGCGTGAAAGGCGCAGATGGCATAACTCCCCCGGGTGTGAGCCCGGACTAGCTTATCGACCACCACCGCAGGAGTCTTATAGGCGCTCCATTCTTCCCGGCGATAGTCTTTGGCGTTCTTTCGCGGCGCGTCACGCAAGACCCAGAGCGGATCGATGCGCTCGCCAATGTATGGATGAGTGAAACTACGGGTAAATGCCACCCCCTCCACAAAGACTGTAATGTTCCGTGCGAGGGCGGAATTGCTTTGGGCGGTCTTCTTGGAATTTTTGGGCATAACGAAAGAGATGGATTAATTTTGACTGCGAGTAAACTCGGAGAATTTTTGTTTTTGGAACTAACCAAACATCCGCTGCTGCCCATGCAACCAATCTGCACTCGAATATATTGGTTTTCGGTTTTGTGCAGCTTGCCCCCATTGATCATATAACTCTATTGCTCTTTTAGAAATCATGAAGCGACCGATCCGTGCACCCAAGCAACCCGCCTGTCGGGGCAAACGACGCTATCGCACGCAAGGTGACGCTCTCGATGCCGCCATGGTGGCGGGGGTGGAACGCGAACGTCGCGCCTATGTCTGCCCGTGGTGTGCGCAATGGCACCTGACAACCGTGCCGAAAGATTGAAAAATGAACCGTCGTTGAAAAGTGGATTTCAGATTAATCCCCGGGCCCGAAAGCAGCCACGGATTCGCTGGTGAACTTTTCCCATGCGGCGATGAGCCGGTCCTCTTTTGAATCCGGATCGGCTTTTACGATGGTGCCGAGTGCGTCCATTGATTCTACCGTGCGTCGCACGCCTTCCTCGTAGGATGTCGCATTGCGAAACTCCGGCACAGCGCGCTTCAGCTTCTCGTTCGAATACACGCCGTGGTATCGAAAGATCTCGGCCAGGGCGAGGTAACGCTCACGGTCGATGGCGAGCAACAGGTCGGAGGGAAGATGAACGATGCGCGGAGCAGGGGCTCCGATGGCCGCGGCCGTGCGGATGGTGTATTCATCCCATGTGACGACTTCATCGGCCGTGATGTTGTAGG
>DFDG01000130.1:5331-26153 GCA_002367815.1 Opitutaceae bacterium UBA3033
CGGCCGTGATGTTGTAGGCTTGGCCAAAGCACTTCGGATTCCTGGCGGCATAGGCAAAACCAACCCCGACATCTTCGGAGTAGGCGCTTTGCCAAAGTCCATGACCATCACCACTCACAATGATGGGCAAGCCGCGGCGCACCCGATCAACGAAGGTCGGTTCCCAACCGATGTTGTTGATCACTGGTCCGCCAGGCCCGTAGGTGTGCGAAGGTCGGAGGATAGTGACCGGAAAATTCCCCTCGGCGTGCGCCTTCAAGAATACCTGTTCGCAGGCCACCTTGCCGCGGCCGTAGTCGGAGTGCGGATTTTGTGGCGTGGTTTCGACCGTGGGTAACACGGTCTGCGTATTGCCATAGGTGCAGACTGTGCTGCAAAAAATGAAATGCTCACAGCGCCCGGCGAAAGCTCGCACATCGCTGGCGGCCTGTTCGGCATTGAAGCAAATCATGTCGATAACCACATCCCACTGACTGGAGGTGATCATGGTTTTTTCAAACGCTGCGAATTTATTGCGGTCTCCCAACAGGTGCTGCACCTCGCCGATTCGATTCTCGGTTTGCCCGCGGTTGAAGACCGTGATGTCGGCGTGGCGCGTTTTGAGCGCCTTCACGATGCCGGTGGAGATGAGGCCTGTGCCGCCGATGATGAGCACTTTCATGGCTTTATCGAAGTTGCCTTGGAGGCAGGTGTCGAATCCTCTTCCAGGAATTGTCGGTCATTCAGTGTATTATCGACCTGATGCACGGATCCACCATGCTGCATCTCGATTCCATGCCGGATATTAACAAACGAGTTACGCGGAGCTTTACCTTGCTGACGGCGCTGGCAGTCCTAGGGCTGTTTCCCGTCACTACCGGGGCTCAACCGACCGGCGTTGAGCGCTAAGGACCGGGCAGTGGGTTGGACACGCTCACAGTGGGCTCAGTCGTTTACCGACAGGTCAAAGTAAAATCGGTCAATGCCCGCACGGTGCTTTTTTTGCACGAAAAGGGCATGGCTTCGGTCAAATTGAGCGAACTAACACCCGAGATGCAGCAGCGCTTTGGTTATGATCCCGCGGCGGAGCAGGCGAGTGATCAGGCGATGCAAGCGGCGATCGCAGTCCGCGAGGACCGTCAGGTGAAAGCAGCGGCGATGAGAAAGGAGCAATTGCATGGATCGCAGTCAAAATTGCAGCAAGTGCTGAAGGATTTTGGCCACCCCGTGGTGTTGCGGAAGGAAGTGGATATGCGCCCGCAGTTTCATGCGTTGTCATTGTATGCGAAAAGTCAGGGTCATCGCCCGAGTTGTTCGGTCTTTGCCGTGGTGAGTGCGTTGGAATTTCTCCAAGCCGAAAAAACGAACAACCCCCTGAAGTATTCCGAAGAATATCTTATTTGGGCGACCGGTCGCACGATCCAGCAATTGGGAGGGGTCGTCCAAAGCCGCAATGAAACGGGCGATGATGCCGATGCGGGTTTTGCCCTGACCGAGGTCGTGACGGCCTTGCGCGCCTATGGCATTCCGCCCGCTGAAAGTATGCCCAATTCGGTCGGCCTTAGAAACAATGAGGTCGAAGCCCCCTCGCCGGAAGTGATTGCCGAGGCCCAATCGCGCACGCAGGTGGCGGTTCACCTGGTGCCGGGACGAGACAAAACCACCCAACTGAACAATATGGTTCATGCCTTGAATGCCGGTATCCCCGTGACCATCGGCACGGCATGGCCACGGTTTACCAACATGCGGGCGTCTCTGCTCGACAGCCAAATCCCCAGTTATTCGCACGCGGTTACGCTCGTCGGTTATACTTGCTCTACCGGTCAGCTCAAAGACGTGATCTTTATCTTCAAGAATTCGTGGGGAGCCCAGTGGGGTGCGGGTGGCTACGGTTATGCGACCTTCAGCTACTTGGAACAGCATCTTAATTCCGCCATATTGCTTGAGCTGCAGTCGCCGTAGGTTCCTTTCGTCAAGGGGTCCGGCTGCTAGGTGCTACTAAATTAACGCCACCATCCAAGATCTCCTTAATATTTTGAATCCATCGCCGAGTATTTGATTTGGTTGAAATCCAGCCAGCCTCTAGCGGCATGAACCCTTATCAGCCAGTCCAACAACAAAGAGTGCTATGGATTGGGGATAAAACTAGCAAAACAGCCTGACTCCCGTTCAGCTTGCCGGAGTAATTATCGATGACTGAACACCCCGTAACCATTGACCAGCTCGAGGAGCTGATTGACACCCATGATGCCACGGGTGCGGGTGCGTTATTGGAGGCTTTGCCGGTGGTCGATCGCTCCCGGTTGATCGATCGACTCGACGATGACCGGCAGGAAAACCTGATGGTCATGCTCCAACCCGAGCAGGCGGCGGACTTGCTCGAGCACATGGCCGAAGCGCAGGCGGTGGACATTTTGGATGGCATCGATCCCGACCGGGCGGCGGACATCCTTGAAGAGTTCGATAGTGATACGGCCGTCGACATGCTGGGCGAGCTCGAGGACGACGAGGCCGAGGCAATTCTGGGTAAAATGGAGCCGGAAGAGGCCGCGGAAGCCCGGGAGCTGCTGCGCTATGATGAAGATACCGCCGGTGGTCTGATGCGCTCAGAGTTTTTGGCTTATCCGCTGGGAGCGACAGTGGGAGATGTGACTGAGGACATGCGATCCAACGCCGAGATCTACTCGGACTACGATGTGCAATACGCTTACATTGTGGATGCGGACCAGCGTCCGGCCGGGGTGCTACGGCTGCGCGATTTACTGTTGTCCACCCCGGCAATTCCGGTGACCAAGATCATGTTGCCCGAGCCCTTGGTGGTAAACCATGCCATGGAGTTGGACGAACTGGCCCGGTTGTTTGAGGAAAAGCAGTTTGTGGGCCTGCCCGTGGTGGACGATCACCGACGGTTGATCGGCGTGGTGATGCGCAAATCGGTGCGCGAAGCGGCGGCCGAGGATGTGACGGAGGATTTTTTGAAAGTCAGTGGTTTGGGCGGCAAGGAGGAACTGCGTTCCATGCCCTTGGGAATTCGCTCCGGCCGGCGCCTTTCCTGGTTGAGCGTCAATATTCTGCTCAATGTCCTGGCGGCGAGTGTGATTGCCGCTTATCAAGATACGCTGGCGCAGGTGATCGCCTTGGCGGTGTTTTTGCCCATCATCTCCGACATGAGTGGCTGCAGTGGCAGTCAGGCGGTCGCGGTCAGTATTCGCGAACTTGCCCTGGGTCTGGTGCGGCCGGTTGAAATGATGCGCGTGCTGGGGAAAGAGATGATGGTGGGATGCATCAACGGACTCGCTTTGGGGATTTTGTTGGGCGCGGTCACTTTGCTTTGGAAAGGCAACATGTGGTTGGGCGCAGTGGTGGGAGGGGCACTCATGCTCAACACCATTGTGGCGGTGAGTCTGGGCGGGATAATCCCACTGGCCCTGAAGCGGATGGATTTGGATCCCGCGCTGGCCTCAGGACCCATCCTCACGACCGTGACCGACATGTGCGGATTCTTCTTTGTCCTGAGCATGGCCACGATGGTGCTGCCACATCTGGTGTGATGTTCTGCTCTGTATCTTTTCAGGCCCTCATTCGTAGTGAGTCCACATCCGGATGACTTTGACCGTATTCTTGGCGTCGTAGACCTGATACACCAGCCGGTGTTGAATATTGATGCGGCGTGAAAAAACGCCGGACAAGTCTCCAACTAGTTTCTCGTAGGGAGGCGGGTTCTGGAACGGATTCTTGGCGATTATGTCGAGAATCCGTAGGGCCTGTGGCTTGAGATTCGAAGCCGCAATCTTCTTGGCGTCCTTCTGGGCCTGCTTGGTGTAAACGATGGACCAACTCACCAGCCGGGTTTGGTGGATGATTTGCCAAGCGGCTCGTTCATGCCCTTGCGGATGGATTCGCGCATGCCGGGAATTGAGACGAGATAAAGGGTCTCTTGGATGCTACGCCAATCGTCCTCCGACACGAGGACGGCGTTGGAACGCTTACCGGTAATCTGGATTGGTTCGTGAGAATCGGCGGCCTCATCCAAGAGTTGGTAGAGTTTGGAGCGGGCTTGCGTGACGGGAATTGAAGTCATGTGCAAAGCGTCCGTTAAAGCGTCCGCTTTGTCAAGTGACGCGTAGCAAGATTAAGGTCAGCCAAGTCGATGGCAGAAGCTGTGGCGAAGCAGGGCTCGTTTATCAGGAGTCAGGCTGTCGGCTTTACGACATCCAAACTCTCAGGGTTAGACTGCTTTTCTTTCGCATGAGGACGGATCAAAAGCAGGCCATAGTGATACTCGCAGCACTCCGATAAATCCTGGTCTCGCATAAACATGAAGCCCGCCGCCTCGGCCCACGACCGACACTGCTCGGGTCGTGGCCGGATGCTCATCGAAGGACCACGAGGCGTCGACGAATCATACTTCCAGTGGATAATCGAAACGACACCGCCGGGTCGCAAAATCCGATAGGCTTCTTTCAGGAGCCGGACAGGCTCTTCGAGATGCAGAAGATTGTAGATCATCGCGTGGTCTACGCTCTCGCCCGGCAGTCCAGTGCCTTGCGCGACGAAGTCGCGCACTTCGGCGCGGACATTCGATAACCCTGCGTCGTGCGCTGTCCGCTGAACTAGCGCCACAAGGTCGGGCTCGATATCGAAAGCGTGGACGATACCGGAAGTGCGCGATGCCGCCGCGAAGGTGAAAGTGCCGTAGCCGCTGCCAAACTCGGCAATGCTTTCCTTCTTCTCTTTGGTGCACTCCAGCTTCTCAACGATGCAGTCGGCATCATAAAACGACTGCCAGTAAGCTTCCTCGGGCATTCCACTTTCGCGTCCTTTCATGGGTGTTCTGTCTTTGCCTAACGATTTAGATCAGAGAAGAGGAGCCAGCGATGAGTGAACATACGCCGATAATGGAGTGACTGGCCCGAATTCTCTGCATCGCTTGGTTGGGCTCTTTCATCGTGCGCCTTGGATGTAAGCTCCTGATTCATTCAAATCCAAATAGCCCTTCGATAATTCGCAGACAACGCGGGACACGAGGGACTCATCTGCGATATTCAGAACAAGATGCGCTAGCTCTTCTAGAGCGGCTGCAACAAGAAACCAATCTGGTAGAGGAGCGAGCGTCTTGCGAGGAAACACAACCATGTCCGATGTGCAAAAGGCCATTGTTCCTGGATTCGGCAAAAGAAGCATGGTGGATGCGCCTTTCTGTAGGAACACCTGCTCATCGCATATCACAACACCAATGTCGAACCACACGCGAGGGGCCTTTTCGATGAAGGCGAGGGCAATGATAATCGCCTCAACCATACGCCGATTAAACTCTTGGTCGTCGCACTGGCAATCGACGCGCAGATACGGAGCAATAGACTCCGGTGCAGCGGCAACAATGGCGGCTTTGGTCTTTTCCTTATTCATGCCCAACGCTAAAGCTGAGCCGCGACGGCCAGCGAATTAATTGTGGGGTTCAATTGGAGGACATCGGAACGGCCGACGGCTGCCCTGGCCGTCGTTGGCTCAGGCGACTTGATGGGCCTTCTGTTACTTTCCATTCCAGAATCCAGTCTTTCGGAGTAATACAAGATCCGCGGATACAACGACGGGAAGGCCGAAGAAATAGCTCATGCCGATCGCGACTTTTCGCATCGCTCTTTCTTCTTCTGGAAGCGTGAGAGCCCCCAGGACGCCGACGACAAACAAACCGGTGTAAACCGCGAAAAAAATGCTCACCGCTTTCTTACTCGGGATTTTCGAGGTCACGTCGTTCATCGTTCTTCGCCCATCGTCTCAGCTCAGACAGGAGCATCCAGAAGATGAATATCCGCACGGTGCAGGAATTACTGGGGCACCAGAGTGTGGAGACGACGCAGATCTACACGCATGTGATGCTGAAACCGGGCTTGGGCGTGAGATCGCCGTTGGATGGGTAAGGAGTCCAATTGAGGCGGTGCTCCGGAACGGGGGCGCTACCGATGGGTTTTTATCTGTGGGCTTCCGGGGAATCCGCGGTGAAATGGATCGGGGGTTGAAACGATTAGGCGGGGTCGGCGACACCCGCCCTACATTTTCGGACGATTCCAGTTTTCCACATTCATTCTAGTGGTCAGCGATCAGCAGTCAGCAACGAAGACTCGAGTAATCAGGATGAAGGAGGACGGTTAAGGATAACCGCCCCTACCAAAGATTCTGACGGCCCGTCCGGAGGTCGGGCCCTACCTTTTTTGGATCGGATTCCTGAGTTCCATATTCATTCGCTGAAAGCCCCCAATCAATCCTGACGAACGAGAAAGATTACGAGAAAGAGAAAGAACCCTCCGACAATTATGTTCTCATATCGTCCGTTCCAGCTTTCCTGAGTTTCCCGCCTGTGGCGGTGCCGATGGCGATCAGGGTTCCAGATAACCAAGATTGGAGGAATGTTCGTAATCCGAACATTCACCGCATTTACCCGTGGCGGTCGGAGAGAGGGAACTCGGCCGCATTATTAGTGCTTCACGTAGCCGTTGCGGCGCGAGCCGTCCGTTCCTGCTTTCCAGCTTTCCACATTGAATCAGCTTGGATTCCTGCCGGTTCTTCTGAAAGGGTCTCAACCCAATGAAGCAATTTCCGGATGGATTCACTTGGGGAGCCGCCACGGCCGCTTATCAAATCGAGGGTGGTTGGAACCAAGGTGGTCGCGGACCAAGCATCTGGGATGCGTTTACGCATACGCCGGGGAAAACACATCAAGGGCAGACGGCCGACATGGCCTGCGATCACTATAACCGGGTGGAGGAAGATGTGGCCTTGATGAAGGCGATGGGGCTGAAGGCGTATCGATTTTCATTTGCATGGAGTCGCCTGCTGCCCACCGGCCGTGGTGCCGTGAACGAGGAAGGTGTGGCGTTCTACAACCGGTTGATCGATGCCCTGCTCGCGAATGGGATCACCCCATGGGTGACCTTGTATCACTGGGATTTGCCCCTGGCTTTGCAGATGGAAACAGATGGCCTGCTCAATCCGGACGTGGCCGATTATTTTGCGCGTTACGCGGAGGTCTGTTTCGAGCGGTTTGGTGACCGCGTGAAGCACTGGATCACCTTGAACGAACCGTGGTGCAGCGCCGTGCTCGGGCATGGCATCGGCTATTTTGCGCCGGGTCGGGTGAGCCAATCGGAGCCGTATATCGCGGCCCACAATCTGATCCGGGCGCATGGGAAGATCGTCGATGTCTATCGGCGCAAATATCAACCCACGCAGAAGGGCGTCATCGGGATAACCAACAATTGCGACTGGCGCGAACCTAAGACGGACAGCGTGGCGGACAAGGCGGCGGCCCAGCGCAGTATGGAGTTTTTCCTCGGCTGGTTTGCCGATCCCATTTACCGAGGCGAATACCCGGCGGTGATGCGCGAGATGGTCGGCGATCGTCTGCCGCATTTCGGCGCCGAGGATATGGCGTTGATTCGGGGTTCGAGTGACTTTTTCGGATTGAATTTCTACGGCGGCATGTATGCCGCCGAACCGCCGCAGGGCCAGACGGTGACCACAATCAAACCGACCGGCAACGGTGGCATGGCTGCGGACCAACGGGTCGAATTGTCGGATGATCCCAAATGGGAAAAGACGGACATGGATTGGAACGTGGTGCCGGACTTTTGTCGCAAGATGCTCGGTTGGGTCGACGAACGTTACGGTCATCCGCCCATCTACATCACCGAGAACGGTTGTGCGCTGTCGGGTGAGGACGATGTGAATGTGGCGATTAATGATACGAAGCGCATCGATTTCGTGGAGCGTTATCTGACGTCCTGTCATGAAGCGATCAACACCGATGGCGTGGATCTGCGCGGTTACGTCATGTGGACCCTGATGGACAACTTTGAATGGGCCTCCGGCTACAGTAAGCGCTTCGGTCTGCACCATGTGGACTTCGCGACCGGCAAACGCACCCCGAAGCATTCAGCGGCGTGGTATCGTGGGGTGATGGAGCGCAACGGGTTGGAGAGGTGAACCACGAAAGGCTTGAAATCCTGAATACGGATCATTGACCGCAAAGAAGCAAAAAAACGGAAAGCGAATGTGGCTTATGAGGCGGCTATAATCGCGCGGGTGAGTGGGTTGGAGAAAGAATTTCTTTGCGACTTTTTGCGGCAAATAGAAATGCACGGCTCACTGGGACGGTTCGCCCTACCGGCGGGCAGGTGATCTGCCTCTACCTTGAGACTTTATCTGTTTCCAGTTTTCCTGAGTTCCAGATTATTACGTTTGGAGCTTGTTCGCCTTACGAACAATGGACTCCTGGAGCGTGGAGAAAGAGAAAGATTAAGAGAACGAGAAAGAATGATGCGGTGGCCGCTCTATCGGCGGCGGAAGGTTTATTCGGTTAGGACATAGGGCTGGATTGCTAATGACCGAGGATGCCGTTCGTCTCCCTCCGATGTCTGTTGCCCCGCGTCTGCTGACGAACCTTTGCTACCTCGCGATGATGAGCCTTTCGATCGGGCTCAATTTGTTGCCGGTGTTTCTGACGACGCTAAGTGCGACCTATGGTGGGGTGGATGGGTTGACGGGAGAGCAACTCGGCAGACTTGGGGCGATCTCCTTTGCCGGTTTGGTTCTGGGTATATTGATCACTGGTCCGTTGGCGGACCGATTGGGTGCGAAACCTTTTGCTCAATTGGGTAATGCGCTGATTGGGATCAGTCTGGTGGCGGCAGCCTTTGCACCGGGTTATGCGTGGCTGGGGGTGGCGCTGTTTTTTATGGGGATGGGCGCGGGGGTGCTCGACATGGTGCTGAGTCCGGTGGTCGCCGCACTCAATCCGGCCCGACGGGCAGCGGCGATGAATTGGTTGCACTCATTTTATTGTGTGGGCGCGGTGGTCACGATTCTCGCGGGCACAGTGGCTTTGCAGCTTGGATTTGGGTGGCGGACTGCGTGTCTGGTGTTGATGCCTCTGCCCCTGGGTTTGATGCTGTCATTCGCGCCTTTGAGTTTTCCGGCGTTGAGTATCGAAGGTGGGCGCTTACGTCTACGCACTTTGGTGAAACGCGGGTGGTTCCTCGTGGCGATGATCGCCATCTTTCTGGGCGGGGCCACGGAACTCGGCATGGCCCAATGGTTGCCGGCTTATGCCGAGACCTCTTTGGGTTTTCCGATTTGGGTCGGAGGGTCAGCCCTGCTGATGTTTAATATTGCGATGATGGTGGGTCGCATGGGGGTGGCGGCGATGGGTTCGCGTTGGGATCCGTATCGGGTGATGGCCTGGGGTTGCGGCACATCGGTGATATTGTTTGTGGTCGGATCATTTTTCCCCGTGCCGGCCGTTGCCTTGGTGGCATGCGTATTGGTCGGGCTGACTGGCAGTTGTTTGTGGCCAACCATGCTGGCCGTAACGGCTGATCGTTATCCTGATGGTGGGGCCACGATGTATGGCGCGTTGGGCGCGTTTGGCAACATGGGCGGGATCTGCATGCCGTGGGTAGTGGGCTGGGTGGCGGATTGGCGCGACCTGCATTGGGGCATGGTGATCTCCGCGCTCGCGCCGGCGATTTTGTTGCCGTTGGTGATTGGATTGCGGAGGAACAAGTCGAGTTGAGTGGTGGTGAGAGCTTGCCGTCAGCGTGATGAACCCTTCAACCTCCTGAACCATGTTTATTGGACATTTCGGTGCTGGTTTGGTCGCCAAGAAATTTGCCCCACGGGTTTCGTTGGGGACGTTGTTCCTCTCGGCGCAGTTCATTGATCTGCTGTGGCCGACATTCCTGTTGTTCGGTTGGGAACGGGTGAGAATCGCACCGGGTGAAACGCCGGGAGTGCCCCTGGCTTTCGAGCATTATCCCCTATCGCACAGTCTGCTCGCGGTGGTTGGTTGGGCAGTGGGGGTGGCGCTCGTTTACTATTTTTTGCGCCGTGAGATGCGGGGGGCATGGGTAATCGGATTGGCGGTGTTGAGCCATTGGGTGCTCGATCTGGTGGTGCATGTGCCCGATCTGCCGTTGTATCCCGGCGATAGTCCACTGTTGGGATTTGGCCTATGGCAATCGGTCGTGTGGACGCAAGTGGTCGAGTTTGCGCTACTGGGCCTCGGCGTGTGGCTCTACACGCGGGTCACGAAAGCGACGAATGGCAAAGGGCGGTGGGGTTTCGCGGGGCTGATTGCATTTTTGGTGATCATACAGGTGGGCAATGTATTCGGTCCCCCTCCGCCAAGCGTAACTGCGATTGCGTGGGTGGGGCAGGCCCAGTGGTTGCTCGTTCTCTGGGCTTATTGGGTGGATCGGCACCGTATTGTTCGATAGACAAGCCAATGCCTTCTTTGTATTTGGAAAATAGTCACCTGTCGTTTGCCGCAGAAGGTGACACTGTGTCATTGAAACTCAGTGACAGCGGGGCGGATGGCATCTGGCATGATTTGCCACTCAAGTCTGACGGAGAGAATCGGTATTCGTTTGCCGAAGGCGAAGTGCAGGGAAAATTGGCTTGGACGCAGATCGACGACGAACGGGCGGACTATAATTTGGAATTTACTGCGGCTGAACCGGTGCGGTTGCGATTGGAATTTTCCTGGGGTGGGACCGGCGATTGTTTTCATTTGATTCCGGCCTGCATGTTTGGGGACAACAATCACGATCTGGTGCGCCCGAACGAATTCCCGACATTGCATGAGGCGGTAGCGGAAGAACAAGGAGCCTCGCCGTTGTGGGAATTTCGGGCGGATCGGGCGGCCTGTCCTGTATCGATGCTTTGCACCCCGGCCGGGGTGATCGGACTTTCGGTGGAACCGTATGCCGATGATGCGGCGTCGCCGGATGGCTTTATTCGCAATGGGGTGTTGAGTCGTTTGCCGGCGGCGGGCGGAGTGAGTCTGGGTTACGGCAACGACCCGTTCACCTACGTGAACAAGATGATGTTTCGCGATCCCACGGCCCATCGCTCGAATGGCGCCACCACGTCGGGGTCATTGTATTGGCTGCCCGGTGACGGCAAGTCGGCCGCTCACCGGATCGTGCGGGATATATACGGGCGCATGCATGAGCGACCGCAGCATCAGAAGACGGTGGCGGAGGGAGCAAAGGCCTTGGCCGAAGGTTTCATCAACCCGAATTGGAACGAAGAATTCGGCAACTACACCAACATGGCTTGCCGGGTGCCGGTGGACAATGTGCTCAAGGCTTGGCGACCCATATCGGAGATCGGTTGGTCGGGTGGGGGCGTGCTGGCCTATCCGTTACTGATGGCGCAGGCGCGCATGCCGGAATTGAAATTTCCCAAAACAGGTGGACAGATTCTCGACCAAATTGTGGCCACATGGAATGAGCGGAGTGGTTTTTTCAATGATGTCGCCGGACCCAGTTTGGTGGGCGTGCCGGGGCAGGGTGGGGTGATCAAGGACGGCGGAATCAACGGTTGGTGGTCCGGCTTTATGCCGCACACGATGAACCGGCATTGTGCCTACACGAACGGTAACGCGACCTACTATTTGTTGAAGTGTGCGCGATTGATGCGACAAAGCGGCGGCGATCCAACCGCGTGGGAGGATGCGGCGTTGAAGGTTTGTGACACGGTGATTGAGCTGCAGCGTGGCGATGGTGCGTTTGGTTATTTGTTCAGTGCCGAACAACGCAAAGTGGTGGATTGGGATGGCTTTGCCGGGTGCTGGTTTGCGGCGGCCCTGCCACTGGCCTACGCCCTCACCAAGAATGAATTTTATCTCACCGCCGCACGCCGGGCGCTGCGTTATTACGGGCATGCGGTGGCCGAGCTCACTTGCTACGGCACGCCGATGGACACCTACAAGAGCATCGATCAGGAAGGCGTGCTGGCGTTTGTGCAAGCGACGCGATTGATGCATGAGATCACCGGTGAGGATGAATGGCTCGAGCAACTGCAGGCGGGGGCAGACTTTGAATTGCTGTGGCGTTATGCCTATCGGGCGCGTCCGGAATTTGCTCCACTCAAAGGCACGAATTGGAATTCATGCGGTGGATCGGTGACATCGGTTTCGAATCCTCACATTCATCCGATGGGTCTCGTGATCACCGATGCGTTGCGCTATCTGGCGAAGCAAACAGGTGATGACTACTATCGCGACCGTGCCGATGACGGGGTGGCATGGGCGCTGCAGACGCTGGAGCTTTATCCGGAAGTTTCGGGTTACGGTCCATACGGGGTGATGACCGAGCGATATTGCCCGAGTGATGGTCTGACGATCGAGACTTTTGAGGATACCGGTGAACCGGCGAGCATGTGGTGGAGTTACAATGCATGGGCCGCCGCCAATGTCATGGAAGGGCTTTTGGAAACGATGGAGGAAGGTGGCGCGCTACCGGGCTCTTGACCACTTACTGAAATTGATATGAATCCTGACGCAATGAATTCACTTACCCGGCAATGGGAGGAAGAAAGTTATCTTCTAGTGCATGGCTTATTCGACGCCCAGACCACTCAGTAAACTTAAAGGGATATGTGAATCTGTCCTGGCCCAGTGGAGGCATGAGATGTCCCCTGACGGGTAAAGCCGGCAGCGATACGCCCAACGCGTCATCCATGCGTCATTTGAATCATCCCGGCTACTTTGAAAATAATCCGGCGGCGAAAGCAGAACTGTTGGAGAGGGCGGCTGATCCCAAGATTCTGGATATCTGTCGGCAGATACTGGGGGCTGAACCCATGTTTCGGTGCACGAGTCTGTTTATGAATCCGCTCGTGCAGAGCACTGATGGTCCGTGGCACCGGGATTCCCAATTTATGCATCCGGACGAAGCCGAAGAGAAGAAGGTCTTGATCGATGGAGGTATGGCCGGTAAAAGCATCCAGCTGCAAATTACGCTGATTCCTTCCAGCGATGTTGAAATCGTCCCCGGCTCGCATCTGCGATGGGATACTGCCGAAGAATACGCGATACGGCGGGCGAATGGGGGAGAAAATCGGTGTTCAAATTCCATGCCGAATGCCCGACGAGTAGCCATGCAGCCGGGGGATGCCATCGCCTTTAATCCGCTTTGTCTGCACCGAGGTCGCTACCACACGGACAAAGCCAGACTCACCTTCATGCTGACCTACACCAGTCAGAGTTATCCTGTGTCAGACTATTTTTCCTACCAACCCTGGTTTCTGCAGGAAAATTATCTCGCTGGGTTATCCGCAGGGACCAGACAGTTTTATCAACGGTATATCGATCAATACCGGTCATATTGGCAGACTGCGGACAAAGCGACTATCGGTCGTTGAGGTTGATCAGGTTTTTGATTTTCCCGAATTCAGATTGGGCAGAAACGCAGTGAACAAGCCCAACAGCGGCAGAAAACTACAGAGGAAAAAGATGTAGCGAATGCTGGTGTGGTCGGCCAACCAACCCAACAGCGCGGAACCAATACCTGCCATACCGAAGGCGAAACCAAAAAAGATGCCGCTGATCAGGCCCACCTTGCCCGGTAAAAGTTCCTGCGCGTAGACCAGGATTGCCGAAAACGCCGAGGCCAAAACCACCCCGATGATGACCGAAAGCACCGCAGTAAAGGTGAGGCCAACATGAGGCATGAGTATCGTGAATGGGGCCACGCCCAGGATGGATATCCAAATGACCAGCTTGCGGCCGTAGCGATCACCGACCGGCCCGCCAATGATGGTGCCCGCAGCGACGGAGAAGAGAAACAGAAACAAGTAGATCTGGGCCTGAGCGGCCGAGAGCTGAAACCGGTCGATGAGATAGAAGGTGTAGTAGCTGGTGAGGCAGGCCAGGTAGAAGTATTTCGAGAAGATGAGCACCGCCAACACAATCAATGCCGTAATGAGACTTTTACGTGAAATGGAGTTGGCTCCAATCGCGGTTGCCGGCCGCCCGGATTTTTTCAGATCGACCAAGTGTTGTTGATACCAACGGCCGACCCGGGTGAGCACGACGATGCCGATGAGCGCGAGCAACGCGAACCAGAGCACATGGGCTTGCCCGCGAGGCATCACGATAAATGCGGCCAGCAATGGACCGAGGGAACTGCCAAAGTTTCCCCCCACTTGGAATATGGACTGCGCGAAACCGTGTTTCCCACCGGAGGCCAGGCGGGCGAGTCGCGACGCTTCGGGGTGAAAGATAGATGAACCCGCGCCGATCAAGACCGCCGAGAGTAGAATGATATGATAGCTGGGGGCCAAAGCCAGTAGCACGAGGCCGCAAAGGGTAAGGCTCATTCCCACCGGCAATGAATAAGGCATGGGTCGGCGGTCGGTAAATCGGCCCACCAGAGGTTGCAACAATGATGCCACGCACTGAAACACGAACGTGATTAGACCAATCTGCGCAAAACTCAGAACGAACTTGGTTTTGAGCAGCGGGTAGATCGAAGGCACCAGCGCCTGGATGGTGTCGTTGAGCATGTGCGACACACACAAAGCCACCAATATTTTCATGGTGGTGCTTTGAACCTCATCGGCTGCTTTAACCGGTGTCGCGATGGTGGACATCCGGCCAACGTGGCAGTCTGCTTTGATTCCGCAATTTGATATAGCAGTCAAATGAGATGTCGGTTTGGCTGAAGTCGCCGTTCGAATTTGAACCCAATCATTCAATTTTATGAGTAAGCCCACCCGGTTTCATCGCGCCACACCTGTATGGAGTGAAAAATTAGCCGGACAGATGAATATCCTCGTGAGTTTCCATGCCTGCTTGAAATTTATCCCTGCCAGGCGTGGCTTGCTTCGGGTGGCGGCGGCTCAAGCCTACCGCGTTTGGGCCAACGGTGACCTGATTGGGCGGGGACCGGCCCGCACGGCTCATGGTTTTGCCCGGGTGGATGAATGGGCAGTAAAGCATAGCGGATCGGAAGCGCTGGAACTGGTAATCGAGGTGATGGGCTACGGGGTGCCTACGTTTTGCGCCACCGCCGAGCCAGCCTTTCTCTGTGCGGAACTGGTCTTTGGCCGTAAAGTTCTGGCTTGGACCGCAACGCGAGGTGGGGGATTCACCGCCGAACGGCGTCACGAATACATGCAAAAGGCCGAGCGATTTAGTTATCAACGCGCGTTCGTGGAGGGTTACCGGATGGGACGACGGGGATGCAGCTGGCAGTTGCGCGGGTATGTTCCGGTCAGACCATTGGAGCTGGCGAGAGTTCAGACGAAACGGGGGTGGTTGGCACGTGGGGTGGTGTTGCCTGACCTGACGGTGATCAAGCCCAGGTTATCCGCGATGCGGGGACGTTCTTCGTCCAGTGCCCGACGGGCAAGTCGAGCGACCCAACATCGATTTCTCACCGAAGTGCCCAAGACTTCGGTTGGATATCCTTTGCCGCAAGTTGACTGGTCACTCTTTCATGAGCTGGCGGGTTTGAAATTTACTACGGTGAATCCGCACCGGCTTCGGACCAATGCGCCGGAAAAGCTGACCGCCCGACAATGGCTGCGCGTGGATTTTGGCAGGGTGTGCACGGGATTTCCAAAACTACGTTTACACGCCCAAAGACCGGCGCGAGTGGTGCTGATATTTGATGAGATTTTGGTGGACGGGCAGTTGGTTTTTGATCGTTCCACTTGCGTCAATGCCGTTGGTTTGGATCTGGCGGGAGGGGTGGAAATTAACTTTGAGACTTTCGAACCCTACACATTGCAGCACTTGCAGGTGTTGGTGATCAAAGGCGTCGTCGAAGTGAGCCACCTCGGGTTGCGCAACTTCATTAATGCGAGCCCCACACTGGCCGCGCCGAAAAATATGCGCCCAGCGGTGGCGCAAGTGCGCCGGGCGGCGGTGGCGTCTTTTCGTCAGAATGCGTTGGATATATTCATGGACTGCCCCGCGCGGGAACGGGCCGGTTGGTTGTGCGACAGCTTATTTGCGGCCCGGGCAGAGTGGCATCTTTGCCGGGACAATCCGGTCGAGCGCGCCTTTTTGGAAAACTATCTGCTACCGATGAAGTTTTTCGATTTGCCTGCTGGCATGGTGCCGATGTGCTATCCGGCCGAGGCGTTAAACAGGCAATTTATCCCCAACTGGGCGATGTTTCTCATCGTGCAACTCGACGAAGCCATGCACGAGCGTCAGCTGCCCAAAGCGTGGCGGCCATTGATGGAGCGTCGGGTGCGCGGCTTGTTGAAATATTTTCACCGGTTCGAAAATGAATTTGGTTTGCTCGAAAAACTGGAGAGCTGGGTTTTTGTGGAATGGTCCAAAGCCAACAACTTTGTGCAGGATGTAAATTTTCCCTCGAACATGCTTTATGCGGCGACCCTGCGAGCGGCCGGGCGCTTGTTGAACGATCCCGCGTTGGCCCACCAGGCCAAGCAACTGGAGTCCGTGATTCGGCAATGGGCTTGGCGGGATGGAAAGTTTGTCGATCATGCGATCCGCGATGCCGAGGGAAAGTTGGTGGTAGCTGAAGATGCCACGGAGGTCTGCCAATACTACGCGTTTTCCTACGGTCTGACTTCGCCACGCCGACAACCGGCACTTTGGCGGAAACTGGTGCGGGAGGAATTTGGAAATCTCCATCCGGCGAATGCCTTCATTGGCAAACTCCTGCGCTTGGAATTGCTCATCAAGCACGGTGAGTTGTCCGCCGCCCGGCGGGAGTTGATGCAAAACTTTGCGCCGATGGCCCGTAGAACCGGCACGTTGTGGGAACACCTCGATGAGTCCGCCAGTTGCAACCATGGGTTTACCGCCTATATCGCAGTCTTGATCGACCGACTGGAAAAGAGAAGGTGAGGTCATGCCGAATACCCCAAACCTACATGTTTATGCGACCGCGTGGTCGTTGCGCGAATATCCCAACAAGGCAGATGAATGGTCCTGGGCGCGAAAGTTCGACGCGATTCGAGCGGCGGGATTTACAGGCATCATGTCGCCGCCCCGCGATGAATTGAGCGCGCGCGGAGATCTGGATTATTGGGCGATGGGGAGTCTGGGAATGGAACACGATCCCGCTCCCTATTTTGCGCAAGTAAAGGCCTTGGGTGCCACGCATGCGACCATTCAACCCTGTGATGTTGAAACCCCGCTGGCGGATGCAATAGACGCCGTGATCAGAATATTGGCGACGGCGAAAAAGGTTGGGATGCCGACGACCATCGAGTCGCACCGCAACACCTTCACCGAAACCCCGGAGCGCATGTGGGCGTTGTATGATGGGTATCGCGAGAAAACCGGTGAAATCATGCCGGTGTGTTTCGATCATTCCCATTTTGCGGTCGTGCGACACATGGCGGCACCGTATTGGAATCTGCTCAACGAGCGGCCGGATATCATGAAGGCATGCCCGCGATTTCACATGCGTCCATTCAACGGCCATCACTGTCAGATTCCGGCGACATTCGATGGAGTGAAACGCACGCCCGAATATGAATTATGGAGTAATTACGCGAAATCTATGATGGCCTATGTGAAAGACCGGAGCGGATGCACTGACATTCATATGGTGCCGGAACTGGGCAACGCCGCGCCCGCTTACGGGTTGTCGTGTTTCCCGGATGTTTGGGAAGATGCAAAGGTCGTTGGTGCCGACCTCAAGCGCTGGTGGGAATAAATCACGCTGCGTGAATAATTGATCGGGATTTGATTTATTGTGACCACCGTCTCGAAAAATTATGCGTTGGCCAACTTCGCTTGACGATTGATGGTGACTGCGCGGTCATCGATCCACGTATGCAATGGATCAAAACCAGTATCGGGCGATTGAGAGTGATCGGATTTTGGGAGGGGGTGTCGTTTCTCGTGCTACTAGGCATCGCGATGCCGTTAAAATATTTCCTCGGGATGCCGGAAGCGGTGCGGGTGGTGGGGATGGCTCACGGAGTGCTGTTTATCCTGTATATCTGGGCGTCGCTTCAGGCTGCGTTGGAACATAATTGGAGCTGGAAGCGCACCCTATTGGTGCTGATAGCGAGCTTGCTGCCTGCAGGTCCTTTTGTGGTGGAGGCGAAATTGTTGCGGCAAAAACCAAGCCCGGATGTGTCGTGATGAAATCAATCGATCGTCCTCAAGTCATTGCCCATCGTGGGGCCTCGGGGCTGCGGCCGGAAAACACGGCCGTGGCGGTGGAACTCGCACATCAACAAGGGGCGGACTGGATTGAGTGCGATGTGGTCCTGACGAAAGATGGAGAAGTATTGGTCTCACACGATGTGGAACTCGATCTACTCACCGATGTGGTTGGCCGCTACCCGGAGCGGGCGCGAGGCGATGGGCGTTTTTACGTGATCGATTTTACCTTGGCGGAAATTCGCACTCTGCGGAGTGGCGAACGACGCAACCATGCCACGGGGCTGCCGGCCTACGCAGGACGATTTGCGGTGCCGCCGGAACCGCAGCCCTTGATGACTCTGATTGAGTGGGTAGAACTTGTGGGCAAACTGAACGCCAAAACAAATCGAGCAGTGGGACTGTGCGTGGAATTGAAATCGCCAGTTTATCACGAACGCGCCGGGTGCGATTTGGTGCTGAAGACCGCGGAGATTCTGGCGCGGTTTGGTTACGATAACTCCGAGGCACGTTGCATGGTGATGAGTTTTGAACCACCCGCATTAAAGCACCTGCGACAGGCCATGGCATGGCGGGGGACATTGCTGCAGCTGATCGGCGCATCGGAATGGGGTGAAAGTGATTTCGACTATGCCCGTTTGATTACGCCAGCAGGTCTCGCTGAGATTGCCACTTATGCCCAATGGATTGCGACCCATGTGCCGCAAGTGCTGACGATTGAATCAGGACTGCCCCCACGCTCGACCGGTTTCGTTGAGTCGGCTCATTCCGCCGGCCTGAAAGTGGGAGCTTACACGTTTCAGCATGAAGGATTGCCGGAAGGTCATGCCTTGGCGGCCTTGATCGATTTTGCGGCCGGCCCACTGGGTTTGGATGCCGTAATCAGTGATTTTCCAGCCGACGCCGTGGCTGTCTTGCAACGCCGGACACAGTGCATATGAAACGCGGCTGGCGAAAACGGCGATATGGTATCAAGGTGGTGCAATGTTTAAACGGATTCTACTCGGTTTTTTTGTGCTGAATTTAGCTGGTGCGGCCCCGGATGCATCGACTGATGAGTTGGTCCCCTATAACCAGGAAATTGAAACTTGGCGGGCTTCTCGGCTCGAGCGCCTGATCTCATCAGACGGTTGGCTGACTTTGGTGGGTCTGCATTTTTTGAAAGAGGGCGAGAGCACGATCGGCACCGCCGACGACAATGCAGTGGTCCTGTTGGCAGGGCCGGAGCATTTAGGCACCGTGATACTGGAAACGAATGGCAAGGTCAGGCTAAAAGTAAATCCGGGTGTCGGAGCATTGGTCGATGGGCGGGAAGTTTTGTCGGCTGAGCTCGCTCAGGACGCCGCCGGGAATCCCACTTTGGTGACCAGTCGCACCATGAGTTTTTATGTGATCGACCGCGGCGGCAAACGAGCGCTGCGGGTGAAGGACAGCGGTTCAGCCCGTCGCCGTGATTTTGTCGGCATTGATCATTATCCCATCGATGATTCATGGCGCATCGAAGCCAAATGGGTGCCTTTTGACCGGCCACGCGATGTGATGATCAAAAATATTCTGGGTCAGGAATCCAATGCGATGGTGTTGGGCAAGGTGGTTTTTGAGCGCGATGGGCACACGTTTGAACTCCTCCCCTTGCAGGAGTCATTGGGAGAACCCTTGTTTATCATCATCGCTGATGCGACCAGTGGCACCGAGACCTATGCGGCCGCGCGGTTTGTCTATGCGGATGCTCCCGTGGATGGAAAAGTCCTGCTGGATTTTAACAAAGCGGTGAATCCCCCCTGTGCATTCACGCCATTTGCCACTTGTCCATTACCTCCACAGGAAAATGTTCTTACCATCCCGGTGACGGTCGGTGAAAAGGACTACCGAGGAAAACACGAATAATCCGGGGAATATTTTTGCCGCAATCACTCTCATATTTTGATGAAACTTATCTGCACGCTTGGTCTTTGGTTAATGTCGGCTCTGTTTGTATTCGCCGGAGTGATGCCGGCCGATACCCAGGAGACCGTCAGTCCGCTGACGGTGGGGAGTGATGCGCCGACTGTGGTGGTGAAAACGGCGGAAGGTGAATCAGTGGACTTGGGCGAGCTGGTGCGGGCAAAACCAACCATCCTGATTTTCTACCGCGGTGGCTGGTGCCCGTATTGCAACACCCATCTGGCGGAATTGCAGACGATTGAACCGGAGCTGATGGCCCTCGGTTATCAAATTGTGGCCGTGAGTGCGGACCGACCGGAAGCCATGCCGCCGACGACCGAAAAAAATCATTTGAATTATCAACTGTTGTCCGACCGCGCCATGAATGCATCCGCGGCCTACGGCATCGCTTTCACAGTGCCGGATGAGATCCGGGTGAAGTATGCCAAGTGGAACATCGATTTGGCTCCGGTGCCGGCAGACGAATCGCTGCGTTGGCTCCCAGTGCCGTCGGTGTTTGTGATCGGTAGTGACAGCAAGGTGTATTTTGTGCACAGCAATCCTGACTACAAGGTGCGCATGGATACCGCGACCCTCCTGAAGACCGCGCAGGCCGCGCTGGATTCCGCTGCGCGTTGATGCCTGCGCATCGGCCTATCAACTGCGTCGCAGGCTCAGCGACATGGGCACTGGGTCACGCACCCAGCAAATCCTGAAACTCGGCGTGCCGGGCAATGAACTTTGCGACGTAGCTACACTCGGGGACCACTTTACATTTTTGCTCTCGGGCATCTGCGAGTGCAGCCCGCACCAATTTATCGGCGATGCCCTGGCCGCGATAATCTTCAGGCACAAAAGTGTGCGTGATGGTCATTTGACCGCCCTGTAGTTCATAATCGATCACCGCCAGGGCTTCAGCCCGGCCGAATTCGTAACGACATTTCCCCGGGATGTGTCGGACCTCGGAATCAGTTGA
>DFDG01000140.1:0-909 GCA_002367815.1 Opitutaceae bacterium UBA3033
GATTTAATCAGCGCTTCCCTAGCAGGCGATTAGGGTCGCTCGAGGCCGGACCACAAGCGGCATCGCTTGCCAGCAAGCTCCTCCATAGTAGAACAGAAATAACGGGCCTCGTGGAAGGGCGGAGGTTTGGTCATCTTTACGTGACGGGGCAAATTATGCGCATTGTTTCAGCGGATGAAAACGTGACATTCCAAACGGCGTGGATTTAGAGTTGGGATCGGAAAAAATATCGCGGTGTAAATACACGTCCATAAATTGCCCTGAAAATGTCATGAATTTAGTCACGCGCTTTATGCAGAATGTTGGGCGACGGGTGAAAGACTTCAGCGGACTGGCGGAAGGCGCGACCTATCTGTGGCCGCGTTGGATCGTGATCCGCGCGGTGGGGGTGGTCTATATGTTTGTCTTTTGGGGCATCATTCTGGAGGCGCAGGCTTTGATCGGCCCGGACGGTATCATCCCGGTCCCGTCCTTATTGAAACATCTGCTCGAGGTGTTCCCCTCGGCCACCGCCGCCTTCTTTCGCGCGCCGAGTTTGCTGTGGATTAATGCGAGTGCAGGGATGATCACGGCGTTGGGTTGGGCGGGCATGGCCGCCGCGGTGGCCACGGTATTAAACCTTTGGCCACGCATGGCGCTCTTTGCCTGTTGGCTCATCTTTCTCTCCTTCGTCGCGGTTTTTGGGGTGTTTTCGCCGACCGTGATTGATCCACTGATGTTGGAGACGGCGATCCTATGCATACCTTATGCACCCAAGGGCTTCCGGCCCGGATTGGGCGCCGGATCACCTCCCCTGCCAATCGCACTATTCATGGTCCGTTGGTTGGTCTTTCGGGTGATGTTTGAATCGGGGTTGAGCAAACTCATCTCCGGCGATCCGCGCTGGCGCGATCTCACCGCCATGAACGT
>DFDG01000140.1:1151-13651 GCA_002367815.1 Opitutaceae bacterium UBA3033
CGTCGCGGCCGGTGGTTCGCGATTGTTGCCTGGTTCATGCTGCAGGGTGGCATTCAGCTGACGGCCAATTTTGGTTGGCTCAACTTTGCCGCCATCGGGGTCAGCCTGTTGTTCCTGGATGATCAAATGCTCATCTCGTTGGCCAAGCGTCTGCGGTTGAATCGCCTCAAGGAATTATTTGCCGCCACGGCCTTGCCGCGGCCCAAGGTTACGATCAAGCCTTGGCGTTTGGGTCTGCTGCGGGGCGCACTCTGGTCACACTTCGGCCTGACGATCTATGCCTTCATTCTCTGGATCACCCTTGGGGCCGTGGATTTTTCCGATGATACGACCCGCCCGCTGCGTTACGGGTTTTCTGATTTCCGGATCGCGAATCCCTACACGCCTTACGCGACGTTTCTTTCGGAAAGATTTGGGGTGGAATTTATGGGATCGAATGATGGCGGGGTCACTTGGCGGCCTTATCGTTATCCTCATCTTCCGCAGGAACCGGATCAGATCGTATCGTTTGTGGCTCCGCGGTTTCTCCGTTTTGAAGCCGCCGCCCAGATCATCGGTTCGGTGACTGATCGCACTCCGACTTTTTCCCTGATTGCGTTAAGGTTGCTGGAGCAAAACCAGCGAACGATCGGTCTCTTCAAAGATAATCCTTTTCCGGATCAACGACCGAGCATGATTCGGATGCGCCGTTTTCAACTCAAGTATACTGATCTGGCGACTTACCGGGCCACCGGAAATTTTTGGACCAAGGAATATTTGGATGATTATGGGCCGATGATTTACATCAATCAGGAGGGCTTGCCGAAACAGGCGTCCACGGGATTGGAGGCTACGCAAGTGCAGGCGGATTATGGCAACCCCCAAGCGCAGACCTATCTCGGGACGCTCTATCTTTTGGGCCGGGGCGTGCCGCGCGACATCGCGCAAGCGGAGAAATGGTATCGGCTGGCCGCCGAGCAGGGATTTGCCGGAGCCCAATTCAGTCTGGGTGCATTGTATGCCACCGAGCCGTCAATGCATGCAAAGAGGAGAGAGTCCGTGCGATGGTTTCGCCTTGCCGCGGACCAGGGGTGGTTGGATGCGCAGCTCAATCTGGCGGTGATGTATGAGAAGGGTGAGCTTGTGCCCTTTGATGCAACGGAATCGGCCCGGTGGTATCAGCTGGCGGCCGAGCAGGGGAGCTCCGAGGCCCAGTTTAAACTCGGGGGGATTTATTTTGCAGGCAAAGGCGTGCCCAAAGATGAAATTGAAGCGCTGGTGTGGTTCGATCTGGCCGCGCAATCGGGCGATGAGGACGCCATCGCCAATCGGGCCGTATTAACGGAAAGACTGGGCGCTGCAGCCACGCGGGTCGCGCTGGAAAAAAGCCAACAATACCAGGAACGCATCAAGCAATTGCGCGCCAATCCTTGATCCAGCGTGGCTGGACCTTGGTTTAATCGGATCAATATTCATTTTTTACTCGTGGAAATAATCCAACTGAGCAACTGCTCGTAGCGCTCAATCTGAATTCTAAATCTACCCTATGAATCCTGTTCGTTTCGGCGTTATTGGCGCTGGTGTCATCGCCGGCCTCATTGTTTCCAAACTTAAATCCGATAGTCCCCTAAAAGTGGTGGCCGTGGCGGACGTCAATCCGGAGGCCGCCAATAAACTGGCCGTATCTGCGGGCGGCGCCAAGGTCTACGCCGACTACCGCGAGATGTTGGCTGATCCAGAAATTGAAGCGGTGTATATCGCGACGCCGCCTTTTCTGCACCAGCCAATGACCATCGCCGCGCTGCGGGCGGGTAAACATGTGTGCTGTGAAAAACCATTTGTCCTCACGCGCCAGGAAGTCCTCGACATCATGGCCGTCAATCGCGAGTTCCCGCACCTCAAGGTCAATTGCTGTTCTTCGCGCTACCACAACTCCGGCACGGCAAAGCAGGCCCGCGCCATGATTGCCGGGGGCGAATTGGGCGAAGTATATCGCGTGCACTTCGAACAGGTGACCGGTGCGGCCAAACCCGGCACGGTCTTACCGAACTGGCGCAATGATCCCGCCAAAAACGGCGGCGGCATCTCGTTTGATTGGGGGCCCTACGATCTCGATTGGTTGGGCTACCTGCTGGGGGATTTGTTTCAGCCCCGCGTCGTCTTTGCCACGACCGGCAATTATTTCCCGCTCACGGCGGAACGCGTGCCGCCTTGCCTCGACGTGGATGGCCGATTGGCCGCCGAGATTATTTGCGACAACGGGCTGACGATTCACTGGGAACGCCGCGCTGCCGAGCATGGACCCATGCGGCACAACACCGAGATTCGCGGGCGTAAAGCGGGACTGGATCTTGCCTTTCTGCCCATGGGAGAAAAACCACAGCTGCACCATTACGCCTATGTCGGCGCCGCGGAACTCGCGACCACGGTCCTCCCCGATGCGGTCCCGGCCTGGGACGAAACGCTCACCCACGCCCACTTTGATCTAGCCCACGCTATTCGCGAGAACCGCGACACCACGGGCTCGATGGAACGCAATCTAAGCATCCACGGTATTTTTGACGCCGTGTTGGAGTCGGCCCGCACGCAACAGGTCGTTCGCATTCCTGCCTAAATTGTTTTCCCCATGCCTGTTCCCAATGAACTCATTCTCTTCAACAACCACTTCGTGATGCATCGACGGCACTATCCGATGCACACCCGCCTCGCGATTGCCGCCGATACCGGTTATGATGGTTACGAATTTCACCCGATGGAGCCCACGGATGACAAGTCGTGGGATGAGTCCACCGCCGCGTTTCGCGCCAGCGGATTGAAACGCGCCGGCATGTATGTCGTTTCAAAGGGTATCAATGATGATGAGTACGATAAATTTGACGCGGAGGTTGGGCGGGCCAAAGCGATGATCGACCGACTGGCCGCCATCGACCCAAAGGCGTTTGTCAACTTCACCATTATGAGCAATCCCGCTGGACGATCCACGCCCGACTATCGGGATGCGGGCTCTGCAAGGGCGGAGACGCGACACTGGGAGCGCACGGCGAGGATGATGAAAGAGGTCGACGATCATCTCGCGCTGCGTGGCTTGAGTGGCAATCTCTATAATCATGTCTGGTTCATGATCGATACCCCGGCGGCGGAATTGCGCGCGATAAAGGAAAGTGGCGCGAAAGTGATCCGACCGGGCATCGCGATGTTTCATGCGCACTTCCATCTCGGCGTGCCGGACTTACACGAAGTCATGGCTCAACCCGGCATGGAGCGACTCGGCTATTTGGCCTTGCTCAACGGTTGGCCCAAACCGGCCGAGCCATTCCGCACCCGACCGTTGGACGACGGCAACATTGATATCGCGGCAGTCCTGGGTTTGGTTTGGTCAAAGGGATATACCGGCCCGATCATCTCCCAAGCCTACGACCTGGGTGGTGATGCCTACCTGACGGCCAAGCGATCCATTGATTATGTTCGCGAGATTCACGACCGCTACCAACGCAACCCGGCGCTCAATCCGCATGCGATTTGATCGAATGATTTGTAGCCACAGAGGCGCCAAGACACGGAGTTCGTTTTTTCCCTCAGCGTCTCCGTGTCTCCGCGGCCAATATTGTTAACATGAGTCGGATCGTAAAAATTGAAATTGGTCGCTTCGACTATGCCGTCGCCGGTGAGTTCAAGTTTTTCAAACCCGGTCCGGATGGTCGCGTCACGCGGCCTTCGGTGCTGGTGCGATTGACCGACGAGAACGGCGTTGAAGGCTGGGGGCAATCGGTGCCCGTGCCAACTTGGACTTACGAAACCGTCGAGAGTGTGATGACCACGTTGGAGTTTTATCTGGCCGAGGTGGTGCTCGGTCGCGATCCGGCGGATTTTGCCGGGTTGCACGCGGCGATGAACACCGCGATCCGGCCGGCGTTTTCAGTCGGGCAACCGCTTTGCAAGGCGGCGCTCGACCTCGCCTGTCACGATCTCGTGGGCAAACAACGCGGCGTCCCGGCGTGGCGGCTGTTTGGTGAACCGGCGCATGCCCGGGAGGAGATTTTACTCAGCTGGACGGTGGCCTCACCCAAGATGGAAACCGTGGAGGCGCAACTCACGGAAGGTCGCGCTCGAGGTTACCGCAATTTCAACATCAAGGTCGGTGCGCCGCAATCGGCCGAATACGATCTGGAATTGGCGCGCAAGGTTCGCGCCTATGCGCCGGACGGTTTTCTGTGGGCTGATGCCAATACCGGTTACACGCCAGAGGAGGCCCTGGCGATTGCGCCGAAGTTGCGCGATGCCGGCGTTGACGTGTTGGAGTCGCCTTTGGCCCCGACCCAGATTCGCGGCTATCAGGCGCTGAAAAAACAAGGTGCGCTCCCGGTGTTGATGGACGAAGGAATTGTCGGTCCGGAAGTGGCGACTGAGTTCATCGCCCTCGACATGATGGATGGCATTGCGATGAAACCGGCCCGTAACGCCGGCCTCTGGCCCTCGGTACAAATCGTCAATCAGCTGCATGCCCACGGACTCACGGTGCTCGGTTCCGGGCTGAGCGATCCCGATTTTTCTCTGGCGGCTTCACTGCATCTGTTTGCCTGGAGTGGCATCACCCGCCCCTGTGCGCTCAATGGTCCGCAATTTCTCGCCGACAGTTTGTTGGGCAACTCCCTTTCGCCCAAGGCCGATGTCCTGCCTGTGCCTACGGCACCCGGTCTCGGCGTGACACCGGATGCAAGGGCTGCTGCCAGCCTGCGCACTGTGGCGCGGGCTGATTGAAATTGTAGGGCGGGGTTTCCGAACCCCGCCCTACAGTCGATCTGAATAATAGGGGTTCAACCGACCGTTTCCAATTTCGAGTATTCGCAGCCGATGATGCTGCCGTCACACCTCAAAGGCCGCACTGTAACCGACGATGTTTTTTCCCGCGACCTTGATGCGGATATATTTACCTTTCAACGCATCGAGGTTGGCGTGGTTTTTCCAAACGATTTCCTGCCGCAGGCTGTCACCTTTAACCGGCACACTGTCGGCAAGAGTGAATCCTTCGTAGTCGCCGCCATAACCCGGGCGTTTGATGGATATCGTGACCGGATCCTTGCCCACGAAGTTCAGGAATAGACGTCCGCCCGGGCAAACAAAAGGCAGGGTCACAAAATAACCGTCGTGCTCGGTCTGTTGGCCGACCAGTCGATCTTTTTTGAAGGTGGCGAACGCCAATGAGGGGCGTTGCGCCGGGTTGCCGCCGGTATCGGCCGCGTCGTGCCGGTCGGCCGAGGCATAATAATAATAGCGGTAATCGTCGCCGACTAAGATGGGTTCGGCGAGGCCGACATAGGCGCCACCGCTGTCGTAGGAACCCTGGATGCCCGGTTGCAAAATATGCGGTCGCGCCGGCATGCGCCGCCAGTTGAGGTTGTCGCCACTCTCGATGAGTTCAACCCAGGTCGTTTGCGTGGTCAGATCGTAGAGATTCAGAAATCCGAGGGTGCGTCCACAGAGGGTGAACGTGGACTGGTTGTAGAAATTCGTGCCTTCATGGTCACCGTGGTCCGGGGTGATAATCCATTGCGGTTCGCTCCAATTCTTGAAGTCGGCGCTGTGCATCAGCATCCGGCTGCGGTTGTTGCCCAGCCGATCCTTCAGAAAGGCGTAGTAATGGCCCGTGCGTTGGTCCTGCCAGATCGACGACGCGTCCTGGGAGGGCAACACGGTGCCAGTGAAGGTCCAGTGCAGACCGTCCGGTGATACTAACAGGCAGACGCCGGTCAGATCACTGGCCTTGGTATCAATGTGAAACAGTGACATCTTGTAGCGTCGCTGCGGATCCGGATCGTGCAGATCCTCGATCACGGTGCATGCATCGTTGTAGTAGGAGGCCCAGGCGAAGATGATGTTGTTGCCGGGAAATTCTTCCTGGAAATACAGGTTCAGCGCGGGTCGGCGCCAAGTCAGCCCGTCGTCGGATTCCGCGTAGCAAACGACACAGTGTTTCTTGCCCTGCATGGAATTGTCCACCAACACGGCGCCCTCCTGCACTCCGGAGAAATCCGTGCAGTAGAAAAATTTGAATTTCCCGTCCACCGGTGAGCGGATGACGCTGCCCCAGTTGATCCCCCCTTCACCTTCCCAAGGCATCTCGGCCTTCATGACCGGGTTCTGGGCCGGTTTTTTCAACAACTCGAAACGGTCGTAGCAGTTTTTCTTTTCCGTGATGTTGCCCGGACTGAAAAGCACCTCACGCAGGGGACCATCCCGCATCACCGGGTTGACCAAGGTTTCGGTTTTCATAGCGCTGAGTTTTAGATTCATCAGTGGCAAAGCGGCGGCGGCCACCGTGGTATTTTTAAGGAAGGCGCGACGGGTGTTTTTCATGGCCGGGTGGCGGAGAGGGGAAAATGCTTGGCGCGGTAGTTCACGTAGGCGTCGTGTAGAATTTCAGCGCCGGGAGTGCCTATATTCACCTGTGCCGTGCGTTTGTTCATGAGCCCTTGATACTGGTAGATGATGATCTTGTCGGCAATCGGTGCTGCCGCCTGCAGCTGCCGCTCAAGCCGTTCAAATTCGCACGACGTGCAAATGCGCCGACCGTCGGGGCGCTTTTCGGTGTAGTCGAACACCTCGCAGTTCACCCACATCTGCTGCCCGAGCTTTTCGTGCAACGGCTTGATGATCCTGTAGCCTTCGGCCGCCTCGTAAAAATTCAGGTCGGGGTAAATTTTTTCAAAGCCCGCGTGATCCTGGTAGGCAAAGATATCCACGTTGAGTTGATCCAGTTGAATCAAGAGGGCGTCCAGTTGCTCGGGGCGTGGTCTCTTCAGATTGGCGGGAGACATCATGAGCTTGGTGTCGCCGACCCGTTCCCGGATATGTTGCACGAACCGTGCGGTTTTGTCGCAATCGTCCTGCGCAAACAGACCCCCTTCTTTGATGGTGTGGGCCTCGGCGGTGAGGTAAAAGCCCCGCAGCGCTTTAGAGTGTCCGTATTGCTCGCGCAGGTCCTCCGCCATATTGGCCAGCCAGGTATCATGCTCGGGCGAAAGGTCGGGATTGGCATTGAGAGAATAGCGGCCGAATGCACCGAGACCGAGATAAACGCTCATGTTCCTTTGGGCGGCGGCACGCACGATGGCCCCGACCGGGTCCGCGCAAGGCATGGGCAACTGAAGTCCCACCGTTTTGCGGTTCGCCGGATAAAGCGGACGGCCCCAGATGGCGCAGTTGGTGACGATTACCGTGTCCAGGCCGATCGCCTGCATGTCATTCACGATGGCCTCCCAGTTTTCATCGCGCCAATCGCGGCACTCATCCACCCAGTATTGGGCGTCCCAGTTGTTGACATGCTGGATGTCGATAAAGCTACCCGTGATCAGTGGCCGCGGCATGGGGGGAGTTTGGTGCCGGGGAAGGTGGACCTGGCGGTTGGGCTCTCGGGTCGATTGAAATTTTTGAGCGGGATCACTCATGCCGCCATTAAATATGGGAATACTCAAGGGCGGGGAGCTAAATTCCCGCCCTGTATTTTCTTATTCCCCTGTTTCGAGTTTCGAGTAATCACACCCAATAAAAATGCCTTCGGGTCCGGTGAACTTCTTCATGTATTCCTCGCGTGGCACGACCTGAGTGGCGGCACTGCGGTAGTGAAACTGCAAGGCGCGGCGACGCAGGTTCGAGCGATTGGCGGCAGTTTCATGCGGCAAAAGCCCGTCAAAAATCATCAGGCCGCCCGGTGGTAATTCAATCGGCACGGCATCGGCCGGGTCCACTTTTTCCGTGGTGATTTCGCAATCAATTTTGGACCAATAATGTTCGCGCGGGCCCGTGCGATGTCCGCCGGGGATCACTTGCATGCAACCGTTTTCTGTCGTGGCCCGATCGAGGGCGATCCACATGCCGGTCACGCCGTCGAAACGGTTGACCGCGAAATAAGCGAGATCCTGGTGCCAGGGTTTGGCTTGGCCGATCCCGGCCGGCTTGCAAAGGGCCATGCTGGAATACTGTTCGTAATCCTCACCCAGCACCGCACCCAACAATGCGCGCAATTTGGGATGCTTGGTGGCGATGTATTCGTAGATCGGCAGCTCGTTGGTGTAGGATTGGAATTTGCGAATGTTGTCCGCCAGTTCATCGAGTCGGTCCGGTTTCGGCTCGTAATCACCCTCCACTTGAAAATGAAAATCGGAGGTTCGGCTTTTGAACAACGTGCCCCGGCCGTTTACCATCTTTTGGCCGTAGCCCTTGTTCACGTGCTCGGTGAGTTCTTCGTTGAACGCATATTTGCGCACCAGTTCGTTGATGCCGTTTGATGCCGCCGACACTTCCTCGGGCGTCAGCACATTGAGAAAAGCAAGATAGCCGTCCTCGCGATACCGGGCGATCATTTCGGCATCAGGTTTGTCCGGCAGAGTGGGGTAGATGTTGGGGATGTGGACAGTCATGGGTTTTCTGGGGTGGCAGCGAGAGGACCAAAGCAAAAATAACCAACCCTGTCACGCCTGACAATTCGTCGGTCAATTGTGCCCGCAGGGCCACAATTGGGAATAAGCTCTAATGTTGGCGGTGAACGAACTAGCACCCACTCCCTCGCGGCTGTTCAAGCATCGCGGTAACAGATTTGGTCTTGTCGTTCGTCTTGATAGATAGGCTGGATACTGCCCAAGTCAGTCGCATCGCACATGATTTCCCGCCCGCTAATCCCCCCAGCTAACTTGGTTGCCCGCCAAACTGCTTCAATTGGAGACCCGATTGAGGGAGGGGGCGTTTTTCACCACCGGAGTTTTCCGGTATTTTGGTGCTGATGTGATGGTTGCGATCAAAGCATTTCCATTATGCCGAGCGCGGTGCGCCGGAGGGCAAATTATGGTGGGTCTGGGGTTGTTTTTATTCGGCCTGATTTTGGCTAATCCACTCCAGGGCCAATTTGTCGAACGGGCAGCAAGCTCGGGCGTCGACTTGAACTATCCCGCCGTCTTGGGTGCGCACACGGAACCGGGGCTCGATCCCTACAATGTTGGGAGTGCCAGTGCAGCGGGTGATCTGGATGGTGATGGCTGGACCGACTTGATGGTCACGCGAACGGGGGCGCCCTGTTTGGTATTTATCAATAATCGTGACGGAACGTTCCGGGAGGAAGCGACCCTGCGAGGTTTCGGCGCAGTGGCTGACATCGGCGGTATCGGGGCTGGCGACATCGACAATGACGGCGATACCGATGTCTTCATGGTGCCGGTGTCAGGGCTGCGTTATTTTCTCTTGCTCAACGATGGCTCCGGCCATTTCACCGAAGTGGCCGTGGCGCGGGGAGCGGATGCCACCGTAACGATCGAGTCGCACCGCGGGCAGTCGGTCTCGATGGTGGATTATGATCGGGATGGGTTTTTGGACATCCACGTCTCGGAATATCTCGTTAGCCGCACCAGCGAAAATGCCCTGCACGCCGTGCTGCTGCATAACCGGGGCAGTTCTGCTCCGGGGTATTTCGAAAACAGGACTTTGGCCGCAGGTCTGGTGCAACCCGTCATTAGCGACCGCATCGACAACTATGCATCGGTTTGGCACGATTTCGACGGCGATGGTTACCCCGATGTATTTATCGTGGGTGATTTCGGGACGAGCCAGATGTGGTGGAACAACGGCGACGGCACCTTTGCCAACGGCACCGGCACGAGTGGCCTGGAAAACAGTGCTGATGCGATGGGCGTGACGTTGCTCGACTACGATGGTGATGGGCGAATCGACATCTTCTTGTCTGCGGTCAGCCCGGTGGGGTTAACGAACATCCAGGGTTTTTTCTCCGATAACCGACTGTATCGCAATCTGGGCAACCGCCGCTTCGCCAACGTGACCGATGCGGGTGGGGCCAAGGAATCGGGCTGGGGCTGGGGCACGCAGTCCCTCGATGCCAACAACGATGGCTGGCCCGATCTCGTGGTGACCAACGGATTCAACGAGACCACCGGTAGTTTTGAGTCGGATTCGACCAAATTCTTCATCAATCAAATGGGCACATTCAGCGACCGCAGTGCGGCGTATGGCATTACGGATACAGGCTACGGGCGGAGTTTGGTCGTGCTGGATTACGACAATGACGGCCGGGAAGATATCTTCATCACGCAGACCTTGGGGCATCGGATTCTTTATCATAACGAGAGTCCGACGGCCAATGCGCACTGGTTGAGGCTGCGCTTTGTGGGCACGAGTTCCAACCGCTCGGGCTACGGGTGCGAGGTCACCCTCACGGCCGGTGGTCGCAACCAAGTCGCAGTCTACAATCCCACCAACTCTTATATCGGGCAACGTGAGCCCTTCCTGCATTTTGGTTTAGGCAGCAGCACGACGGTCAGCAAAATCATCGTCAAGTGGCCCAACGGAATATCACAGGAATTCACCAATGTTAATGCAGATCAGATTCTCACTTTAACGGAGGCTACGACGATATCCGGCTCGGCCAATGCCCCGGCCATTACGACTCAGCCGGCAGACGTGGCGGTGGCCAAGGACGGCGCGGCGGCATTCAGCGTGACCGCCCAAGGCTCGCCAACGCCGGTTTACAATTGGTTTAAAAACGGGGTTCGGCTTGATGGCCAGAACGGGTCTTCGCTGAACATTGCCCGGGTCCAACCGGTAGATCAGGGCACCTATACCGTCACGGCCACGAATCCAAACGGTGCCGTCACCAGTCGGGGAGCCACCCTTAGTGTGACCGCAAATATCAACGCCAAATCAGTGGCCCGTTGGTGGAATGAAGCCCTGCTCGATGGCATCCGTAAGGATACGCCTGATCCGCCCGTCCATGCCCGTAATCTTTACCACGTTTCGGCTGCGCTTTGGGACGCATTCTGGACCTATGAACGCGACGCATGGGCGACGCGTCATGAAGTGTTTACCAAGGAAACACTCAGTCTGCCGGCGAGTGAGACCGACCGGACATCCGCACAGCGAGAGGCCATGAGCTACGCGGCTTACACTATCATCAAACAACGCTTTGCCCGCAGTCCGGGCACGGTTGCGACCCAGGCCGGAATTCGTTGGCTCATGCAGCAACTCGGGTATGATCCCGATCGCACCGACGCCACCGGTAGCTCGCCTTCGGCGGTCGGTATGCGGATGGGGCGACAGATTTTATCGCTCACGCTCAACGACGGCGCGAATGAGGCGAACAACTACGCGGACGGGACAAACTATGTAGCCTCCAATCCACCACTGGTCGTGCGAGACGCAGGTGTCGGGTCCGGCGTTGATCCCGACCGCTGGCAGCCGTTGAATCTGGCCAACACCGTCACGCAGAACGGTATCATCCTCGGCCCATCCGTGCAGTCGTTCGTGGGGGTCAACGCGAAGAACACCCGGACCTTCGCTCTGACCCGTTTGCCCAGTGGTTTCCCTGTCGATGACCCCGGACCACCGCCGCGATTCAACAGTGCGAACCGCTCTGAATACATCCGGCAGGCTAAGGAACTCATTTTGATTTCCTCGCAATTGACCGCGACCGACGGAGTGACGTTGGATATTTCGCCCGGAAAGATTCTCAATAACACGATAGGAACAAACGATGGAGCCGGGCACCCGAGTAACCCGGTTACTGGTCGGCCCTACCCCAGCAACATCGTGCTACGCGGCGATTATGGCCGGGTGCTGGCGGAGTATTGGGCGGACGGTCCCGACTCCGAGACCCCACCGGGGCACTGGAATGTGATTTACAACCAGATCAGTGACCACGCGCAGGAGACGCACCAATTTCGAGGGACGGGCACGATTTTGCGGCGGATAGAATGGGATGTGATTGGCTACTTGGCGTTAAACGGGGCCCTGCATGATGCCGCCAGTGCGGCGTGGACGATCAAGCGCGAGTATGATTCCTCGCGGCCGATTACGATGATCCGTTATCTGGCGTCGCTCGGGCAATCCTCGGACAGCAATCAACTCTACTACAATGCCGCGGGTTTGCCGCTGATCTCCGGGCAAATCGAATTGGTTACGGCCCAGTCATCCGCCGTCGGCGGGCGCCACGCGCATCTGGCGGGCGCGGTTGGCAAAATCGCGGTCAAGGCCTGGCTCGGCACGCCGCCGAGTGCAACGCAGACTGCCGGGGTGGGGTGGATACTCGGCGAAAATTGGGTGCCCTATCAGCGGGAGACCTTTGTAAGTCCCGCTTTCCCCGGTTATATTTCCGGCCACAGCACTTTCAGCCGGGCGGCGGCAGAAGTCCTGACCAAGTTAACCGGCAGTGAGTTTTTTCCCGGGGGCCTGGCGACCTATGATTTTAACGCCGGCACTGGCTTGGGTTTTGAAGCCGGGCCGTTGCAAAATGTCCAATTGCAATGGGCCACGTATTTTGATGCTTCGGACCAAGCCGGCCTCTCGCGACTCTATGGTGGCATCCATATCGAAGCGGATGATTTGGCCGGACGCAGGCTGGCGGTAAAAATTGGCGACGATACCTTCAATCGTTTTCTGCAGCTCTACAATCCCGCCACGCTTTCGCTACCGGGCGATAACTCCACTCCGGCTGGTTCAGGTTCCGGCTCCGGCGGCAGCACGCC
>DFDG01000140.1:13830-14314 GCA_002367815.1 Opitutaceae bacterium UBA3033
GGAAAATAATGTCGGAAAAACTGAAGCCCAGATCAACCGTCACTCACGCTGGATTTATTTACGCGCAAAAGACTGACCGATTCAGCTGGACCTATTTTTTTGGGCTGGTTTTGCCGCCAGCTCGCCGGTAAAAAGGCGCTGCCCCCTTTATTGTTGTGAATCCGTTAACTGAGAAACCCGAGTCACCAGAGAAGTGGTTCAAGGACCAGGTGCAGCCACACGATGGCTCACTCAAGGCTTGGCTGCGCGGTCGTTATCCCAGTGTGCGCGACGTGGATGATATTGTGCAGGAATCCTACCTTCGCATCTGGAAGGCACGTGAGCTACACCCGATCGACTCGGCCAAGGCCTTCCTGTTCCGTATCGCCCGCAACCTGGCCTTGGACACCATCCGGCACGAACGCCATTCCCCCATCAATGTCGTAACAGATTTGTCCATCCTGTTCGTCGTAGATGATAAGCCGGATGCTGCTGCCCTCGCCAC
>DFDG01000140.1:14499-15038 GCA_002367815.1 Opitutaceae bacterium UBA3033
CCGGATGCTGCTGCCCTCGCCACCCGACAACAGGAAATCGATCTGTTGGTGGTGGCGATTGATGCGCTTCCGGCCCGCTGTCGTGAAATATTTATACTCCGTAAACTCCGTGGTGTCTCCCAAAAGAATATCGCTGCCCGCCTCGGGCTCTCCGAGCAAACCGTGCAGGTGCAAGCTGCCCGTGGTCTGCGGCGCGTGACCGAATCCCTCCGCCGAAGCCTGAAGCACCCATGAAGCCTTACGCCTCTACTCCAGAAACCAAAGCCGAAGTCGAAAAGACCGCATCAGATTGGGTTACGCGCTGCGATGCCGGTCTGACCACTGCTGAGCAACAGATTTTTCAGGACTGGTTGGCGGCGGATGTGCTGCATGCGGATGCCTTCCATCGGCTGTCCGAGGCGTGGTCGGTATTTGACCGGGTGCAGGAAGGCGGGGTTATCAGCTTGGTGCTGGCGGGCCTCGAACGGCGGGCCCGCCAGCGTCGGACCCGTCGCATCCAGACTGCCGCTGCGATGGCGGTTATTTGCGTGGGGTTGCTG
>DFDG01000092.1:0-722 GCA_002367815.1 Opitutaceae bacterium UBA3033
ATTCTAGCCGAGGGGAAGCACCGAAATTTATCAGGCAACCAACTCTCATATGGGAGGCTTTCAATTCATTCATTAACTGAGCTTCGTGTTCAGGCGACAAAACTCTTACCGCTTTGAGTTCAATAATTAATGGTTCACACACTAAAAGACCAGCTTCGTAGTATTTTCGAAGCACCTGATCTTTGTAATGAATCTGAAGTCTGGGCTTGGATGAAAGTTTGGTAGACTGATTATCCAACTCGATCTCCAAAGCTTCCTGATAGACTTCTTCTAGAAACCCTGGTCCGAGTTGATTATAAACATCAAACGCTGATGCCATCAGAGCGTATCCCTCTGCTTTTAAAATTTTCCCCTCATTAGCGGCCATTAGCGAAGATCAGCGGTTTTTAAAATCAGCTCACGTATTTTTGCACGATGGGGATGCGGCGGCCAACGCCGAAGGCGAGCGGTGTGATCTTTAAACCGGGGGCGGCTTGCTTGCGCTTGTATTCGTTAAGATCAACTTTGCGAATGATGTCCTTGACGACTTCTTCCGGGAACCCTTGCGCCACGAGGTCGCGACTGGAAAGGCCTGCTTCCACATAGCCTTCAAGAATGGCGTCGAGCTGGTCGTAGGGCGGCAGACTGTCCTCGTCTTTTTGGCCCGGACGAAGTTCCGCGCTCGGCGGTTTATTAATGGTGTTCGCCGGAATGATTTCTCGGTCTCGATTGATCCACCGGGA
>DFDG01000092.1:833-8608 GCA_002367815.1 Opitutaceae bacterium UBA3033
CGGTCTCGATTGATCCACCGGGAAAGGGCATAGACCTGCGTTTTAAATACATCGCTGATCACGGCCAGGCCACCGGCCATGTCGCCATAGAGCGTGCAATAACCGACCGCGATTTCGCTTTTGTTGCCCGTGGTCAACAGCAGGGAACCAAACTTGTTCGACATCGCCATCATGAGCACACCACGGACGCGCGCCTGAATGTTTTCCTCCGTCACATCGATCGCTTTGCCCGTGAAGACCGGACGAAGCGCGGTTTCACAGGCCTGCACGGCCTCGGCGATGGCTATCGTTTCAAAACGAATGCCGAGATTTTCTGCGAGGATGCGGGCGTCGTCGCGCGAATGCTGCGAAGAAATGGAAGAGGGCAGGGAAACACCGATGATGTTGTCGTGACCAAGAGCTTCGACCGCAATCACGGCAACCAAAGCGGAATCAATGCCTCCCGACAGGGCAATGAGCGCACGTTTGAACCCGCTTTTATGGGCGTAGTCGCGCAAGCCCAACACCAACGCATCGTAGACGTCCTTCATGTCGTCTTGGGCAAACGTCGGGTGAAGGCTCGGCGGATCATTTAAAACGACTTGGCCTACCTCTACCGTTCTCAATTCCTCGGCAAAGGCGGCGAGACTGAAAGTAATCTTACCCTTGGCGTCAGCCACGATGCTACGGCCATCGAATATCAATTCATCGTTTCCACCGACCGCGTTCAGGTATACCACGGGGCAGCCGAGGGTTTGGGCGGAATCGGTGACCAATTTGTCGCGCACATGACCTTTGCCATGATGCCAGGGACTGGCCGAAAGATTGAGCATCAAGTCGCATTTTTCGGCTGCGAGCTGTTTCACCGGATCGAGTCCATTATAAAGCCGGCGGGTGCCGATCATGGGGTGGGTCCAAATGTCCTCACATATCGTGACCCCGATGCGCAATCCGCCATGGTTGATCACCGCCGGTTTAGCGGAGGGTTCAAAATAGCGGTCTTCATCAAACACATCGTAAGTCGGCAGCAGGCATTTGTGGGCCGTGGAAATGACGCGTCCGTTCTGACAAAAAGCAGCGGCGTTGTAGCAATGTCTCCCTTTGCCGGTGAGATTACTCTCAACCGTGCCGATCAAGGCGGGCACAGTTTTAATGGCCTTGGCGATTTCCTGCAGGGATGCCTCCACATCGCTGACAAACCTTTTCTTGAACAGCAGATCGCGGGGCGGGTAACCGCAAACCACCAACTCGGGAAAAACCACCAACTCTGCGCCTTGGCCGACCAAGGTTTGATAGGCCTCCATGATTCTATGCCGATTTCCGGCCAGATCACCGACGATGGTATTTATTTGGGCAAGTCCGATGCGCATGATTACAAACCATTAACCATGAGCAGATTTCCGCAATCTGACAACTAGCAAGGCTTGCACTTGGCTGAATCGCATGGATTGGTTGAATTGGATCATGAGAATGTTGCGCATCATCAGTTTGGGCGGGTTTGGACTTCTATCCGGATTATTCAGTTTAGCTGAACCGGTTACTTTGACATTTGAGGAAGCTTTGAAGCGGGTGGAAAGCACCAATCTGACGGTCCTGATCAGTCGGGAATCCGTGACCCAGGCAATAGAGAATGCCGCACAAACGCGCAGCAATCTCCTGCCGAACATAACCCTTAATGCCACGCAACGGCGAAATCTCTCTGCTTCGGTGGGAGCCAATGTCGTCGTCAGCGGGATCACAAATCGCTTCGATGCCCAGCTCAATGGTAGGTTCGATCTGTTAAACCCGACCAATATCGCCCGTTATCAGGCAGCCAAAATGGCCATCATGGTGGCGACTTTGGGTGAAGCTCAGGTCCGGCAGTCGATCATGGCGACAGTGGCCTCTACTTATTTTGTTCACTTACGAAATCTCGAGAGAATCACGGTCCTTGATGACAATATTTCCCGGGCGCAACGCCTGCGGCAGCTGGCGCAAAATCAATTGAACGCTGGTGTGGCTACCCAAATTGATGTGACGCGAGCTGATTCTCAGCTGGCGGTGGCGCAACAGGCCCGCTTGCAGCAGGACACCGTGGTGCAAAGCAGCGAACTGCAATTAAAGCAATTGCTCTCGCTCGATATGGGCCAACCCCTCCAGTTTGTTCCTGTGGCGGTCCGACGCACTGCTCCCGGTATTTATACTTCCGGCGAAGCCGAAATGGCCTTCGACCGCCGGGCAGAGATGCAAAGTGCCCGGAGCCAATTAGAGCAAAATAAATTGGAGGTAAAAGCAGCCCGGTTTGGTCGCCTGCCCTCCCTGGCCTTGATCGGCAACTACGGTTACGCCACGGCCACGGTCTTTGATGGCAATGATGCGAAAGTATGGTCCGGCAGTCTGGCGATGAGCGTGCCAGTGTTTGATGGTCTCCGCACCAAGTCTTTGACCAATTACGCCCTTTCGCGTCGTCGGGCTCAGGAATTGCGCGTGCATGATCTGGAAAATCAAATTTCCGCCGAATTGCGTTTGGCCCGTCAAGACGCGACCTCACGCTTGGCCCAGATCAGCGTGGCGGAAAAAGGACTGGCCTTGGCCAGTGAAGAATTGGAATTGGCCCAAAAACGATTTGAACAGGGTGTGGCCGACAATCGGGAGATCATCGAAGCGCAGGCCCGGCTCTCCGATGCCAGCGACAATCTGGTTGAGGCGGTCTATCGCTACAATGTGAGTCGGGTCGAGTTGGCCCGGGCCCGAGGCGATGTGCGTTTCATTCTTACTGAGAATACCTGATGAGCGACCTGCGCCTTGTGTTGGCTTCCGCATCGCCGCGACGCCGGGAATTATTGGCCCAGCTTGGGGTGCCGTTTGAGGTTATCACAGCCAATGTGGTCGAGTATGAAAACCCAAGCACGGATCCGCGTGAGATGGTGGCGCACAACGCGGCATTGAAGGCAGATTGGGTGGCGGAACGTCATCCGGAAGCCATGGTATTGGGCGCGGACACGACGGTATTTATTGACGGGCATGCTTTGAACAAACCCGCTGATCTGGTGGCCGCACGACTCATGCTGCGAAGACTCAGTGGACGCACCCATACGGTATTTACCGGCGTGGCACTGCGGCACCAATCAAGTGGATTGAAGGTGGACCGGGGGGTCGCGAGTGACGTCACTTTCAAGCAGTTGGATGATGCGATTATCTCCGATTATCTGGCGAAAGTGCACACGCTCGACAAAGCAGGGGGCTATGCGATTCAGGAGCACGGCGACCTGATCATTGCCAAACAGGAGGGGTCGCTGACAAATATCATCGGTCTACCTTTGGATGAAACGAAACAAATTTTGACGAATGCGGGTCTCCTGCCTGACTCTGGCATAAATCTGAAATGAAACCTCTGCTCGAAACCATGACCAAACACCGGGTCAACCGCGCGCGTATGCCGCGTCTATCCCGTGACCCGGAGGTGCTTTCCGTGCAGATCGGGGTGCTCGGCACGGTGCTGGTGCATTTGTTACTTTTCCTGATCGTGCCCTATTTTCTCAAATTTGAACACACGGACAATCTGGGTTCAGTGCCGCCGCCTCGGCAATTCAACATTGAATTGGCGCAGGATTATTTGGTTCCTCAGGTGGAGGAACCACCGGCGCCCTTCAAATTTGTAGAGGTCAATCCGGATGCGCCGGAAAATGCTCCGGACACCACGGAAAATTTTGGGGCCCAGAATCAACAAAAAGCCCAGGAGGAGGAATCCGAGGATATGAGCGGAGATCGTCCGGCGCTCGAAGGTCAGACCGAAATTGAATCCGAGCGCATCGTCAGTGGGCAGCTGTCGCCTCAGGTCCCACCCATGCCCAGCGCCCCTCCGCAACCGGAGCCCCCCCCCGAGACAGAGCAAACGGAAGCCGCCAAACGTGAACAGAATCCATTGAGCGGTTTTGAGAAATCGCCGGAAAGTTCGGAAGACGGTTATGGTTCGAATGTGGCTCAACTGCCTGATGGAGACTACAAAGTGAGCGAGCATGTCGAAGGCTTGAAAGATGCGCCTGCCGATCCAAATGGCACGGGCTTGAACATCAAAATCAATCCGAATAAACCGATGCTCCGGCCAGTTTTGGAGAAGCGTGCCCGCCCGGCCATATTTACAGAAAATAAAATAGGCACATCCAATATTGGACCGATCGGGTTGGACGCACGTTGGAGCAACTACGGTCAATATCTGCAGCAACTAATCGAAACGGTGCAAATTCAATGGGATCGAATTCTTATTCAAAGCCGGGTTTATCCCACATCCGGCACCCGAGTGGTCGTGAAATTTATTCTCAATCAAAAGGGCGAAATCGCCCGCATTCTCGGAGTAGAGGGAACGGCTGGAGATCTCGGCCAACAGAGTTGCGTTAGTGCGATCACCGCCCGATCACCCTATGGTGATTGGACTGCCGATATGATCAGCGTTCTGGGAGAATCACAGGAAATGACCTTCACCTTCTATTATCAGTGAGCAACGCATTACCGGAATTCTGGAAACAGCTGCCACTGGGACGCGATGTTACCGTGATCACCGTGGATGCCAATGGCCTTGCGGCGTTGGCCAAACCTGCCGGTGTGCTTTCTCATCCCAATTCACCCGGCGAGGAAAAGCGTTCCTTGTTGCAGGCAAGCTACGATATGGAGGGAGAGTTTTACCATTGGACCGATCCGCAGGGCTCGCACCGGATCTGGTTGCTCAACCGGTTGGATTCGGCCACCTCCGGAGTGATTTTGCTATGCAAGAACGAGGAATTGGCCGGCGTGATGAAGGAGCACTTTCGCCGCAAACGTATCCGCAAGGTTTATAATGCAATGGTTTTCGGCAAAGCTCCCACCGGCATGCAGCTTTGGCGGGATCGGCTTGAGATTCAAAAACAAGCTGGCCGGATTCGCACCACCACGCGGGGGCATATTCCATGTGAAAGTCGCATGACCCTGTTGCGCGGTTGGGGTAGTCTATCCCTGATTCGTCTGGAACCGGTCACCGGTCGCAGCCATCAATTGCGGGTACAGTGCGCGAAGCGTAATCTGCCCATTGTTGGCGATGCGACCTATGGCGATTTTGCCCGAAACCGGGACTTCCAACGCAGCATGGGCAACAATCGTTTGTTTCTCCATTCACTCGAAACCACGTTTGATTACGAGTTTCACGGCCAGCGCACATTCTTTAGCGCCGTCGCCCCATTGCCGGTGGAATTTGAAAGCCGGCGTTGATCATCCGTGCGCGGAGTTGACAACCATGGATTCCCTCGCCACGTATTTCTCCGTGAATCGCAACGCTTCTTATTATCTTAGTTTTGGTTTCTGGGCATTTTATGCCCTGAAACAAATCGGCGGCTGCCACAAAAACTAAGCTGAATAATATTCACTTCGCCATAAAGCCGCCTTTCAGGGCGGCTTTTTTTTGCTCCAAAACTTACCAGACCATGATCCTACCAAAACCCAATCGACTCAACGACGACCAACTCGCCGAGATTACCGCCATTGTAACTGAATTCGACTGCAAGATTCAGCCGATCATCGGCGCCGTGCGCACCATCTATGCGATTGTCGGTGATGAGCGGGATGAACTCATGATCAACCGGTTGGAGGGTCTCGATTACGTTGATCGCATCGACCGCATTCAGTCACCGTTCAAATTGATGGATCGGCGTTCCGATCTGGCCAAGGGCCGGCTCACGATTGGCGGCGTCACCTTGGGGGAAGAACTGTTCATCATTGCCGGGCAGTGCACCATCGATCCCAAGAATCCGAACTATTTCCACGAGACCGCTGCGGCGATGAAAGAAGCCGGGGCGCATGTGTTGCGTGGTGGGGTGTGGAAGCCTCGCACCAATCCTTATTCCTTCCAAGGGGACAATAAATCGCTGGACATTCTCATGGAAGCATCTCGCCGCACCGGTCTGCCCGTGGATACGGAGGTCATGGATGAGGAACAGATGAAACTCGCGATTGATGCGGGAGTGCAAGTGCTGCAGGTCGGCGCACGCAATGCGTTAAACTACTCATTGCTGCGGGCCATCGGTCGGGCCATCGGCCAGCGGCCGGATATCTCGGTGCTGTTAAAACGCAGCGTGCACATGGGGCCGCTTAATGAATTTATTTCCGCCGCCGAATACATCGCGGCCTTTGGTAATCCCAACATCATGCTGTGTCCGCGCGGCACTACGCCCACCTTGGACGGTTACCGGAATCATCCCGACGAAAGCGTAACGCCCTTATTGAAGGAGAAGACCTGGGCCGCCGTCGTGGTAGATCCCTCGCATTCAGTGGGCAAGGCATCTTATGTGCCGGCGGCAGCTCTCGCGGCCGTGGCTTACGGCGCCGATGGCCTTTGCATTGAGAGTCATGTCAGTCCTTCTCACGGTATCGGCGATGATCCCAAGCAATCCATCACTCCCGAAGTGCTCACCAAGTTGATTAAACAGGCCAAACAGCTTTGGGCGATTCGTCGTGAAACAGTCGTGGTTTAACTTGTAATTGACGATGTGGCCACGCGTGGCCACATTGTTGCAATGAAACGAAAGCCCAAGGCAAAGACTGTCATTTACCCTGAGACCGGAGATACCCTTGCCCAGATCAAGGAAGATGCCGCGGCCTATGGTCTACGTCGGGATGTGCTAGGAGTGCGTGAGGCCAAGGATCAAATGTCTTCATTGCTGCAGCGCGCTGCAGGAGGTGAGGAAATCGTCATCACTAGTGGGGGAGTGCCCAAGGCGATGATCGTGCGTTATCGTCCGATTATACGGGGCAAACCGTGGGAATCGCTCCGGAATTTTCGAGCAACACAGCCGATGCAGCCAGACTCGAAAAAGCACCTAAACGCTGACCGCGAAGAGCGTTGCTGAAATGTATCTCGATACTTCCGTCGCCATTGCGATCTATACCCGCGAGCCCGATTCTGACAAACTGGAAACCCTTCTGCGTAGAGGTGATGGCTTTATCTCATCTGAATTGCTGATCGGGGAGATGTCCAGAGCTCTACTCGCTAAAGAGAAAAGCCGCGTGATTACTCCTGCACTCCGAAAAATCATAGTGAAAAAACTCGACGATCATTTGGCCGCCGGACTCGTGCATCTCGTCGCGTTGAACAGTTTAGTGATCCGTGAAGCCGTCGAGGTGATGAATCAAGTCTACCCCAACGTCCTCTTGCGCACGCTTGATGCAATCCATCTAGCGACTTATCTTGGTATTGATGCCGGCCCGTTCTTCACCAAGGACAAGCGCATGCAAGATGCGGCGAGATTGCTCAACATTCCACTGGTTGAGTAGCAAGTTTCCCTGAAAACCTACAGGAGGCTTAACTGTGAATCATCCTCCGGTGCCACCGTAATTTTTTTCTTCGGTCGGGCCGAGGGAGCGGGAGATGGCAGGGTTACATCCGCATCGTCACATTCCAATTTTGCCAGAATGGTCTTGGCACGATCGATGACCGTGATCGGCAAACCCGCCAGTCGCGCAACCTGAATGCCGTAACTGCGGTCCGCTGCACCCGGCACGACGCGGCGCACAAATACGATCTCGTCGTTCCATTCTTTCACCGCCACGGAGAAATTGCGCATTCGCGGCAGATGTTTCTCCAATTGCGTCAGTTCCTGATAATGCGTGGCGAACAGCGTGCGAGGCCCGGCATCACCTGTGCCGTGCAAATGCTCCACTACGGCCCAGGCAATCGATAGACCATCGTAGGTCGAAGTGCCTCGACCAATTTCATCAAGGATGATCAGCGAGCGATCCGTGGCGTTGTTGAGAATATTGGCGGTCTCGTTCATCTCGACCATGAAGGTCGA
>DFDG01000092.1:8836-9721 GCA_002367815.1 Opitutaceae bacterium UBA3033
TTCATCTCGACCATGAAGGTCGAGTTGCCGCGAGCCAGATCATCGCTGGCGCCCACCCGGGAAAATATGCGGTCGACCAGACCGATGCGGCAGGTCTTGGCCGGCACCCAGCAGCCGACCTGAGCCAATAAACTAATCAAGGCCACTTGGCGAATGTAGGTCGACTTGCCTGCCATGTTGGGACCGGTGATCAGTAGCAATTGCGCATCGCTGGCGGAGAGTTCCGTGTCATTGGGAATGAAGGCGGCACTGGTGCCACGGGCGGTATTGGCCTGGGGCGATTTGAGCATTTGCTCGACCACAGGATGACGCCCTTCGTTGATGATCAAGACATCGCTCTCATCTATTTCGGGGCGCGCATAATCCCATTCTCGGGCGAGGGTGGCCCAACCGGCGAGCACATCGATCTCGGCCAAAGCATCGGCGGTGGATATGAGACTGTCGGCATCCGCAAGCACGGCGGATACGAGAGCGTGAAACAAATCCTGCTCCCGCGTCAGCGCATTTTCTTCAGCGTGAAAGATTTCCTTTTCCTTTATCTTAAGTGCCTCCGTGACGTAACGCTCACCGCCTACCGTGGTCTGGCGCCGAATGTAATCTTCGGGCACGAGGTGAAGGTTGGCCTTGGTCACATCGATGTAATAGCCAAAATTGTTAGTGAATTTCACCTTCAGGCTTTTGATGCCGGTGCGCTGCTGTTCAGTCGCCTCGAGTTCAGATAACCAAGTCTTGTTGTTGGTGGTCAACGAACGCAGCCGGTCGAGTTCAGCGTCATGTCCTTCCCGGATGAAATTACCCTCCGCTACATCAGCCGGCATTTCATCCGCTAGTCCATTGGATAACAATGCGCTCAATTCGGGGAGATCAATCAGCGGCCGTTCAAAC
>DFDG01000027.1:0-10118 GCA_002367815.1 Opitutaceae bacterium UBA3033
GAAACTCAGGCGCGGAGGAGGTCAGGACTTAACTCGAAAACAAAATCGTCTTGTTGCCATGCACGAGGACGCGATCTTCCAGATGGTAACGCAGGCCGCGTGACAACACCGCGTTTTCCACATCCTTCCCCAAGCGCATCATGTCCTTGATGGTATCGCTGTGGCGAATGCGCGCCACATCCTGTTCGATAATCGGACCCGCATCCAGTTCCTCGGTGACATAATGACAGGTTGCACCGATAAGTTTCACGCCGCGTTCTTCGGCCTGATGGTAGGGTTTCCCTCCGACAAACGAAGGCAGGAAGCTGTGATGGATATTGATGACGCGATGCCGGTAGAGTTCGCACAACCACGGCGGAAAAATCTGCATGTAACGCGCCAGCACAATACTATCCGGTTGCGCCTCGGCAATGAGCTGCGCCGTCTTTTCCAACGCCGCCTGTTTGCCGGCCGGATCCGTCGGCACGGGCACGTGATGATAGGGAATCCCATACCATTCGACCAGTGATCTCAGATCCTCGTGGTTGGAAATCACACACGGAACGTCAAAGTTCATGTCGCCGACTTTGCGGCGGTGCAGCAGGTAGGCCAGGCAGTGATCAAATTTACTCACCAGCATGACCACCCGCTGACGATAGTTGGCATCGCTTAACCGCCACTCCATTTTCAGCTCCTTCGCAATCGGGCCAAACTCGTCTTCCAGTCGCGACCGGATGGAGAGTTCATCATCGATGATAAATTCAGACCGCATGAAAAAGGTCTGACTGTGGGGGTCGGAATATTGGTTGGCTTCCATGATGGAAGCACCGCGATCGGCCAGAAGTGTGGCCACGCGGGCCACAATTCCGATCCGCTCGGGACAAGAGGCGATGAGCCTCAGACGGGCTGGTTCAGGAGTCTTCATTGAGCCGATTATAGGAAACCGTGGCGCGAACCTCGGTTTGGATATGGCTTTCAACGCAAGGGCGGCGCGGGCTCCCATTCTCTTCACCCCAAACAACGGATACTGCGCTGCCATCGGCTACATTTTCATCCACCATCGCCAGCGAGAACCAGCCCCGAACGTTAGCGGTGTAAACCGTGTAAGTGGAGAGACCGACCACCTTGCCGTCAGACAGGATCGAGTCGAAGGGCAACGTGGAGTAATAGGCGTTGGGCATTTCCATGTATTTGAAACGGTCGCCATCGTTGAGTTGGCTGGCGTTGATCTTCAACACATCATCATTGTTCCAACGCAACCAGACTTTGCGGCGATGCGGTTGGTCCGCAAGTTTCTCCAAGGCTTCTCGGCCGATGAAATCATGGTCAAACTTCACGTGACGACCGTAGCCAAGATCCCAAGGAGTCTGGTAGTAGTCTTCGATTTTGGTCGAGCTGAAGCTGCCCCCAAGAGACGCGTTGGCTTCAAACCCATCGGTCGGGAGCCATTCGCGATAGGCTTTCAGCTTTTCGCTGAAAATGGCGGGCATCGGCGAAGGAATCCAACCGCTCTCCGGGGAAACGGTCGAGTAGGAGCGGCTGCCGCCCTGCACCAAACCGAATTTCACTCCAGCTTTCAACAAAGCATCGCGCACGGCTACACCATCCGCGGCCGGACCGTGCAACTCGAGTCCGCCCATGCGGGACATGTTGTGATTGAGCGCGCGCACCTTGCAGCCCGCGATCTGGAGATCACCGAGATTGAAGAACTTGATTTCCGGGAACTCACCTTCGTGCACGCTCTTGATCAAGTCCAACGCATTGGGACCCTGAATCTGATAACGATAAATCATGCGGCCACCGACATTGTTCACGGTGCGCTCGTCCCGCGTGACCTTGACATCATAGTTGCCGACGATCGCATTGTATTCGATCCAGTTGGGCACGGAGGGACGGCCCACCACGCTGACTTTGTTTTCGGCATGGCCGAAAAGGATCGCATCGCCGATCACAAATCCTTCGTGGTTACAGGTCACGATCTGCTTGGCCTTATTGGGGCCGAAGTTTTTAAACGTGTTGACCGCAACATCAGAGAGCAGACGCATCACGTCCGGGCCTTCAAAATAGACGTCCTTCATGTGGAAGGATTGATCGAAGAAAACGACGCTGTTTTGCCAAGCTTCCTGCTCGTCGCGCCAGTTGGTGTATTCGGGCTTGTCAGGGAACTGGTAACCGCCCGTCGGCGCGTTGCGCAGCATTTCGACCGGGCTGGAGTATTGTTGGAGTTTGGCTTCGAGGCTCGTGGGTTTTGGGGTGTTCATAATTTTGAAATGTTTAAATAAGTAGGTGAAAATCTGAAGATTGAAAGGTAACGCTACCTCCGGAAGGGCCGCTCGGAGATCGGCCCCTACCGGCTAAGGGATTATTGCGATTTGGGGTTGGGTTGATGTTGTTTGGTCAGATGGTCGCGGCCAAGCCAAGTGTTGGCCCAGCTGGAAGTGCCGCGCAGATTTTGATCCTGCACGACCGGCGTATGAGCAAGCAGATCCTGTTCACGCCCTTCGTATTTTAACCGATCGTAAGCGCGCGACCAGATGCACTCAAAATCATCCACTTCGCACTTGCCGTCACGGGTGCCGCCACAGGGACCGTTGCGTTGGTTTTTGGCGCAGGAAGATTCGGGACAGAGAAAAGCGATGTCGGGCAACGAACAATCACCGCAATCCTTGCACCCAAACATCATGCTCTTGCCGAGGTGCTCGATCGAGTGCATGAGCGGCGGGCCTTGCATGGTATTCTTCGCGCTGCCACAGAGTTTCGCCCCGATGTTCCAGAGACCTTTGCCGGGGGTGAACATCAGGTCATGGGTAAATTTTGAGAACCGATACGAGAAATTGACGTTGGCCGTCTTGGTGCGCGTGTGCAGTGAGCCTTCGTAGGTCGGATTGAGTTTCAGCGGATCGGCCAAACCAGTCACCTTATCCTCGGCAAAGACGAAGAATTCACCGGGACGTGAAAAACGGATATCCCGCGCAAACCCCTGCCAATCCTCCGGGCCGAAGCCGCGTTCAATTTCGAGCACCCGTTCGATGTCCTCGATGGAATGAATCCCTCCGATATAGGCGCCACGATAGCCGAGTCCCCGAAAGATAGCGACCTGCTTGGCGGCGAGTTCGAGAAAAAATTGTTTCCCCCGATCGGGGGCATTCCGCTGTCTTTCACAGATTTCTGCCAATTCATCGGAGACGACCACCCCGGGAATCTTTTGCGCCCTAAAAACCTGAGCCACCCCGGGATTGAGCACATAGACATTGCCAATTAACGGCACATCGCCGTGTCCCCGTCGATTCATCCATGCAGCCAGCTCATGCATCTTGCGTGAATCGTAGCCGATCTGGTTGATGAGAAAGCGCGCACCCACAGCGAGTTTCTTCTCCATCTTCAGCAGCTGCGGCATGACTTCGTTTTCGTGCAGCTTGAAATTGGTGACCACCGCGCCCGAATAGAATTGAGTGGGATCGAGGTGAACGGGCTTTTTCGCGTTCGGCTTGGTGACATCCAGTCCGGCGTTCATTTGACCAAGCAAAGACAACAGGCCAATCGAATCTATATCGAAGACCGGCTTGCCCCCACCACCGACGCCCACTCCGGAATAGTCTCCGGTTAGCACCAGGATATTGTGGAAACCCTCACTCGCCAGCTGCCAGGCCTGACTCTCCAGTCCGTTGCGGTTGAAGTCTTTGCAGGAAAGATGGATAATCACCTCGCGCCCCGCGTCGCGCAGCAATTTGCCCAGTGAGGACGCGGCCAACATCGGATGGCCCCCTGCATTGTCGGTGATCGACACCCAATCGATCCGGGAACAAGCCGCGAGGTCCCGAGCAAAATCCACGGTCTTTGAGGCCCGGGTATCCGCCACGATGCCACGAGTGGAAACCAATTCCACCCCGATTAGAAAATCGCGCGATCGCTCAAGTTTATCCGCCAGCGTGGTCATGATATGAAGGAAATGAATCGCACCTCACTCCTTCGACTCTGTGTGAGGGGCAATGGCGTATAGTGTGGGTAGCATGTAATATATAGGGGGTTGGGTTATCGGGCCCACCACCCTAACATAAACGGAGTTGCAGGTCTTGGCTCTTTGGGCTTGGATTGATTGGTAATTCGGGCACTCACCATGAAAAATCCTGTTTCACGGCCCATCGCGGTCACCTTGCCAACCTACGGTCTGGCGTTTGCCGAGAGTGTTCACAGTCCGGGGTTTCGGATGGCCGAGAGGGCCGATCCATTCCACAAGGTCATCTATGTGTTACAGGGACACATTACGTTCACGGAGTCCGGCAAGGATATACCTCTGCAAGCCGCAAGCGGCACGGCGCTTTGCGTCAATGCCAAGGTGAGGCACAAATTATCCGATACCGAGCCCTCCACGCTATTACTGCTATGTTTCACTCGCGAGTTCATGACCCGCGATCCCGGGCTGGAACAACTCTGGGTCAGCCTGACCAAAGGTCAGGCTGCGACCTTGCATCAAGGTGGCACATGGGGCACCCGATTCGAAGCCCTCTGGCGAACTGGCGTGGTTGAACAAACCGGCAACCAACCCGGCCGGGAAATTGCTGTCCGAGCCGCCGCAGAAAACATCCTTGTTGCTTTGTCCCGTCTGCCGGTGGACGCACCCGAAGATCCTGCCCTGCAGCGCGTGACCAATGTAACCCAGGAACTCACCGAAACGTTTTTCGAACCCTGGAGCCTCGAGCGCGCCTGTGCCCGCGCCGGCATGTCACGTCGGCATTTCAGTAAACTTTTTCGTATTATTACCGGTCATACTTTTCTGGAACATTTGACGGAATTGCGTCTCACCCATGCGTCTCGATTGTTAGATGAAAACCGCCACTCAATTATCGGAGCCGCATTTTCGAGTGGTTATGGCGATCTCTCGCATTTCTATCGACTTTTTCGGGCCCGATTTGGTCAGCCCCCGAGGGCCTGGCTGGAAAAAAAACACGGCGCGGTCTTGCCCTCGAAGGATTGAAACGACTTTCTGAATATCGCTCATATGAAAATCATCCGTCACCTCTCCCCCACGGGTCCTGCCTACGCCGCCTTGCAACTGGATGGCTCGGCTCTCGAAATTTCCGGCGATATTTACGGCGACTACAAAGTCACCGATCAAGTTGTGATTCCGGGCAAAAGACTGGCCCCGATCGTGCCCACGCAAATTCTCTGTATCGGCCTAAACTACGCCAAACACGCCGCCGAATCCGGGGCCAAAGTCCCGGAACGCCCAGTGCTTTTCGTGAAGGGAATCAACGCCACGCAAAATCCCGGCGACCCGATTGAAATCCCCACCCGGCTGGCGAGCCACGAAGTGGACTACGAGTGCGAACTCGCCGTCGTGATTGGCAAAGCCTGCAAAAACGTCAGTCGCGAGGATGCCCTCGATTATGTGCTCGGCTATACGTGCGCCAATGACGTGTCGGCCCGTGATCATCAAATCAAACTGGGCGGTGGCCAATGGTGCCGCGGCAAGTTCTTTGATACCTTCGCTCCCCTCGGTCCCTGTCTCGTGACGACGGATGACATCCCAAATCCCAACACCCTCAAGATTGCCACGATTCTCAACGGGGAACGGGTGCAGGATTGGACGACCAGTGACATGATTTTTGATGTGCCCGCCATCATCGCCTACTTGAGCGGCAGCACCACCCTGCTGCCTGGCACGGTCATTCTTACCGGCACGCCCCAAGGTGTCGGCATGGCCAGAAAACCCCCGCTTTGGTTGAAGGCTGGGGATACGGTCAGCATTGAAATTGAAAACATCGGCACCCTGACCAACCCGGTTGTGAACGAAACATAGACAATTTCGTGCGGCAGGGCGAACCGTCCCGGTGAGCCGTAAATACGCTTAAGCAGGGAAGACAACGGGCGGCTCGACAGGGACGGCCGCCCTACCAAAATTAAACCCAATCATCCTCCCATGAAACACGTCCATCTCGATTCCATTCCCTGGATGGAATGGACGTCACCCAGTGGAAAGTTTCATGGCACAGGCCAACAGATATCCGAGGCTTTGGGGGCAGTGATGAATGCGACACTGGCCCATGGCGGTCACCCCTTTGATTTGGAACGCGGGAAACTGAAACCCGGCAAATCCGGTTGTCCGTTTCATCGCCACTCGGCCCAGTGGGAGTGTTATTGGATCATCAGTGGTTCGGGTGTAATGCGCCATGGTGACGAACGACGCGAGGTGCGAGCGGGCGACGTCATGATGCATCCTCCTGGCAGCGCGCATCAACTGATCAATACCGGCGATGATGATCTGCTCTACTATCTGGTCGCGGACAATCCCATGACGGAAGTCTGGCACTACCCCGACTCCAATAAATGGGGCTTCAAACCGGGCGGTGCGATATTCCGTCGTCAGGATGTGGACTATCATTTCGGCGAAGACGATACGCCGGAAACTCAACTCCCTCCACCACCGCGCGATGCCGTGCCTGACACCCCGGCGCACTTTGCCCGGCTCAATGACATTCCTGAAGAACATCGGCATTCACCCAAAGGCCGCTACGGCAGTCACTGCCGCAACATTTCGCTGGCCCTCGGCGGCATCCGTGATGCTGGCGTGCAACAGGGCGGACATCCGTTTGATTTGCAAATCCGGCGCGTCACTGCCGGTGCCGCCATCTGTCCCTATCACAGCCACAGCATGCAATGGGAGCTGTTTGTATTCCTCTCCGGTCACGGCACCGTGCGCACTCCCGAGGGACAACTCGAAGTAGGCCCGGGTGACATCGTGCTGCATCCTCCCGGACCGCCCCATCAAACTTTGGCGGCCAAAAACGAGGAATTGGAGTGCCTGATCATCACGGACAACCCGCCCGAGGAATGGTGTTATTACCCCGATAGTGACAAACGGGGAGCGCGCACTCACGGGAAATATTTTCGCATCACCGAAACAGATTACTTCGACGGCGAAGAGTGAGCTCCACTGGCCAAGTGCTGAACGGTCGTGACAAAATATAAAACTGCGACCGCCCCAAGCTGTGCTCGAAACTAAAAACAACGATGCGCCTTTGACTCCTCCGAGATATATCGGAGCTCTCTTCGTCGCCCTGGTCACCACGGTCACCGGACTGCGCTGGGCCACTTTCAATTACGCCGGTTCACCTTTGCCATTTTTTGATCAATGGTTGGCCGAGTTTAACAACCTGTATCTGAACGGCGTAGTGAATGGGACCGGCGTGTGGTTCACTGCCCATAACGAACATCATCAAATCACGATGAAACTCGCGAGCATGCTCGGGTTTCTGCTCAATGGTTATTGGGGCGTAAAGTTTCTCGGGGTGGCAGCCGGAGTGGTGCGTGCGGCTTGTGCCGGAGTCGCGTGGTTGCTTCTGAGTCATCAAGCGACCGATCGTCAACGCATCCTAATGTGGCTGGTCTGTGCAATTGGTTTCGGCGTGCCGTGGTCGGCATTCAATGCCCTCAATGGCATGCAAATCAGCTTCTTCTTCGCCGACCTCGCGATGCTGTTTTCATTACTGGTCGTGCAACGCTGGCAGGGTTGGCGAAGTGGAATAACTTTGATTATATTGATACTGATTGGACTGGGCAGCATGGCCTCGGCTCTCGCGATACCTTTGGCCACATTGACTTTGCATCTGGCCGAAAGAAAACCGCGACCCGGCTTTGTCGTTTGTTGGGTCGGCACACTTATTTTTGCCGTGATTTACGTGCTCAGCAAAGGGGGCACCGGCTCAATTCAATCAATTCCTGATTCGATCCATTTCTTCCTGACACTACTGGCCTGGCCTTTGCCTTGGGCCATCTGGGGAGCCGCAATTTTAGCGGGAGGGATAGCACTGTTGATCCTGCATATTCGCCGGCAGGCCGGACCCAGACTCGCCATCGCCTATGCGTTCGGTGTCTTTGCCGTCGGCAATATTGCGATGCTCGCCTTGGGTCGCACTCCGACGGAGTTTCACCCTCGCCATTGGGAGTCGGTTGGTTGGCTGCCATTCGCCATCATTATTGTGCTGCTGAGCTTCGCCCTGAATTGCCGTCTAAAACCAGTAATTCGTCTGGTAAGCATCATTCTTGCTGGCGTGGTTGTTACCACAGTGGGACTGAAATTTGCGCACACCACCTGGCCCGACCTGCGGGCATCGCATGAAAATCGCGAAACGATCGTGCAGCACTATCGGGAGGCTCTGCTCTCCGGTGATTTCCGTGCCGAATCGGCGCGAGTTAACGAACAGTTGATCGCCCGTGACTACACCTTTTTTGATGATCCGATTGGTCGCTTCGCAATTCATCCTATCGCCGCTCAAAACATCACGGCCGCACCGCTGCCAGCCTTGGCCTTGCTGGGTCCAGATATTCTGCCAAGTCGCGAACCCAGCATATCTGCCAAAATAATAAGCGGATTGATCCGTGCCGGTGGCGGCATCGCTATTATAGGCATGCTGACTTTTTCCTTTATCGGCATCGCTGTATTTCGCCAAGCCAGTAAGCCAAACAAAGAGTAAAGATGCCTCGGGGCAAGCCCCGAGGCATTTGAGCAATCTCAATGCCAACCCTCGATGCTTGCCCATTTCTTCGCCTTTATGTAGGAGCGTGCTTGCACGTGATTCGGTCGCCCCCACCTGACCGACCTTCGTCTCAATCGCGTGCAAGCACGCTCCTACATTCCAACCAAGCCGGAGCAAGCTCCGGGGTATCGGACCTGTTGCGAATAAAAAGCCGGGTTATAAATCCGGCTCGAACTGGGTTATGTTATAGAGAGAAGGCCTGGCGTCGACGCGACCAGGCCACGCCAACCAAGAGCCTATCGCTTGACGGGTTTCAGTATCTTTTCGCGACCGACGTAATAAAGCAGGCCGATGATTATAGCGAATGGGATCAAAGAAAGCAGATCGGAATAAGTGCCATGGAAGAACGGATTGTGCGCGGTCGACCACGCAAACAGCGCTGCATCAAATTCATCGAGCACGCCAGCCAGAAATGCGATGATGATACCCGCGATCGCCCCACCCGCGATATATCCTGAAGCCAAGAGCACACCCGGACTCTTGTCACTTTCCTCAATGTGCTGCTCTTCGTTCATATGAGCGCGCGCTGCCTGTTTGCGGCCATGCCGATCCACCAGCCAGCGGATCAGCCCACCAATGAAAATCGGCGAGGAGGATGACAGCGGCAGATAAACGCCGACCGCAAATGCCAGTGCCGGCACGAATGACATTTCCAACACTACCGCAATCATCACCCCGAGCAGCACCAGCGCCCACGGCAATTTGCGATCGAGAATCCCCTTGATGATGTAGGACATCAGCACGGCTTTGGGCGCATCAAATTTATTGGTGACCGTAGTGCCGTCGGGCCGGGTTTTATAAACCCCATTAATCCCGGGATCGACGAACCAGACGGCGTCACCGGTCTCGTTGACCAGGTAACGGCCAGCCGGTCCACCGACGGCGTCAGTCTTTTGCCAAACAAGATAACTGTTGCCGTCATCCCGCGCTTGCGGGCCGACCAGTGTCTCGTGCTTGCTCAACAAACTGGCATCGGTGTGCAATTCCGCCCGGGCCACTTCTGCCGCTGGCATATAAACCGTGCCCGCGGCATTGAGTTTGAGTAAAATAGGTCCCAGCAAAAGCGCCGATAAAAATGCCCCGGCCAGAATCGCCAACTGTTGATATTTCGGCGTCGCCCCGAGCAGGAAGCCGGTCTTGAGATCCTGTGAAGTAGTGCCGCCATTGGACGCGGCGATGCAGACAATCGCCCCCACCGAAAGCGCGGTCACGTAGTGTGTGCCGCCCGTCCAACCAACCATCAGAAACACCAGGCAGGTGAACAAAAGAGTCGCCACCGTCATGCCGGAGATCGGATTGGACGAGGAACCAATCTCACCCGTCAGTCGCGATGAAACGGTGACGAAAAGAAATCCGAATAGCACTATGAGCAACGCGCCGAGCAGATTCATATGCAGCGAGGGAGCCAGCACCACGACGGCGATCAGGACCACAATACCGACGGCTACAAATTTCATCGAAAGATCGCGATCCGTGCGCGGAGTCTCCGCCGTCGTGTCGGTCTTGCCCTTGGTCAAACGCAAATCCTTCAACCCGCCCTTGATACCGCTCCAAATGGTCGGGATCGATTGGATGAGGCTGATGATTCAGATCGGAAGAGCG
>DFDG01000027.1:10332-13117 GCA_002367815.1 Opitutaceae bacterium UBA3033
CGGCTGATGATTCCGCCCGCCGCCACTGCTCCAGCGCCAATGTAGAGAATGTAAGCTCCACGGATTTCTCCCGGTCCCATTTCTGAAATGGGAATCGTGCCCGGGGCCAGTGCCTCGGTCATGCCTTCGCCGAAAAATTTGATCAGCGGGATCAACAGCAAATAGCTCAGCACGCCACCGGCACACATGATTGACGCGATGCGCGGGCCGATGATGTAACCCACGCCGAGTAATTCCGGGGAAACCTCAGCACTGATTGAACCGCCTTTAAGGGGAGCGCCAAAGATTTTTTCCGGCGCATCCTTCCAACCCTTGAAGGCCACATTGAGCGTCTTGTAGAGCAAACCGACCCCGAACCCTGTAAAGATAACCTTGGCTCCCGGCGAGCTGCCCAATCCTGCCGCCGCCGCGGCTTTCATTTCCGCTTGAGCCGCAGGTGATGCTGCCGAGCGATCCGCCTCATTCGCCCCCGCCTTGAGCACCGCAGCGCATGCCGTGCCTTCCGGATATTTTAGCGTGGCGTGTTCTTTGACGATCAACGCCCGTCGCAGCGGGATCATCATCAAAATGCCCAACAATCCGCCCAGCATTGCCACCAACATCACTCGCGTGAGCTCCAAATCGAAGCCGAGTATCAAAATTGAGGGCATCGTCACGCCGATACCAAACGCGAGAGATTCACCCGCCGATCCGGCCGTTTGCGTGATATTGTTTTCGAGAATTGTAGCGTCGCGACCACCGACCTTGGCCCAGCCTCGAAACATCGCGAGCGAGATGACCGCGACCGGAATCGAGGCACTCACGGTCAAACCGACCTTGAGCACCAAATAGAGCGATGAGGCACCGAATATGAATCCGAGAATAGCACCGGTGATCACGGCCCGAGTCGTGAACTCGAGCATGTTGGTTTCCGGTGCAATAAAGGGTTCGACCTTGGGGGTAGTTGGGGAAGCCATGGTTATTGGGCGCAACTATTATGACATGAAACGCTAACTCAATGCGCGAATACTTTGCAGGGCGGGATCGCTGATCCCGCCTCAAGTCTTCGTATATTCGATGGCGAGATACAGCGATCCTGCCCTGCAGCAAACCAACTGTTTCACTTCCGAAACCCTCCCCTAGCTTGACGCCACAACGGGCTCGTTTACCAAATTTACTTCCCATGAAGCATTCCACCCACGTCGAGCACCCGGACGTCATCCTCATCGGCAGTGGCATCATGTCCGCCAACCTCGGCGCGATGCTCAAGCGACTCGACCCGACGCTGAGTCTGCAACTCTACGAAGTGACGGAAGAACTCGCGCAAGAGGCTTCCCATGGTTGGAACAATGCTGGCACGGGTCACGCCGGGATTTGCGAGTTGAGCTATACGCCCAACCGCAGACCCGATGGCGAAGTCGATGTCGCAAAGGCTATCGGCATCTTTGAGGAGTTCGAACAATCCCTGCAGTTCTGGAGTTACGCCGTCGCGGAAGGGATGATCGATAACCCGAGCGATTTCATCAACCCGATCCCTCACCTCAGTTTTGTGCACGGTCAGGAACAGGTTGATTTCCTTAAGTCACGCCATGCGGGAATGTCCGCCCACCACTTCTTCCGCGAAATGGAATACACCACCGATCGCGAAAAGATCGCGAGTTGGGCTCCGTTGCTTCTGGCGGGGCGCGGCAATGTCCCGATCGCTGCCACCAAGATGGACAGTGGCACCGATGTAAATTTTGGCGCGATCTCGCGCAAGCTGCTTGCCTGGCTTGGAAAACAGGAGGGCTGCGGCATTGCCAGTGGTCATCGCGTGATTGACCTCAAGCAAACCCCCACTGGTTGGGAGGTTTGTGTGCGCGATCTCACCACCGGCCAGATCAAATTCAACCACACCAAGTTCGTCCTGATCGGGGCCGGTGGCGGCAGTTTGAAATTGCTGCAGAAATCCGGTATCGCCGCGAGCAAGGGGCTTGGTGGATTTCCCATCGGGGGTCAGTGGCTCGTGTGCGAAAACCCTGAACTCGTGGCCCAACATCACGCCAAAGTTTACGGCCAGGCATTGGATGCGGCGCCGACCATGGCTGTGCCTCATCTCGATACCCGGATGCTGGACGGCAAACAAACCTTGCTCTTCGGACCCTTCGCCGCGTGGACCACCAAGTTTCTCCACAAAAAGGGCAGCTGGACCGATCTGCCAGGTTCCATTCGTCCTCACAATATCACGACCTTGCTCAAGATCGCGGCGACCAATCTGCCGCTGATCAAATATCTTTTGCAGCAGAGCACCCAGAGCATGCAGGACCGCATGGATGTGCTGCACGTGTATTATCCCGACGCCAAACCGAAGGACTGGAAATTGATTGATGCCGGCATTCGCGTGCAGGCGATTAAGAAGACCGATGGCGAAGCCGGCATCGTGCACTACGGCACGGAGGTCATCAGCAATCCCGAGCGCACGCTCTCGTGTCTGCTCGGTGCTTCTCCCGGGGCATCCGTATCAGTAAACATCGTGCTCGAAGTCGTAAAATCATGTTTCCCTCATCTTTTGAATTCGAGCGAGGGTCAGGCCCGCATGAAGGCGATGATCCCAACCTACGACCTTGATCTCAAAAAAGCGGAACACGCCAATTTCTTCCATCAAGTGCATCAACAAGCCCGCAAAAATCTTCAACTCGACTGAGACTCAATAGGTAGGGCCTGACCTCCAGGCGGGCCGCTCTGAGATCGGCCCCTACCCTAAACACTACTAACTATCCGCTACTGGCTACTCACTACTTTCCCATCCCATGGCCAAAACCATCTA
>DFDG01000215.1:0-4997 GCA_002367815.1 Opitutaceae bacterium UBA3033
TTTATGCTAAACCTATCCAATCCTGACCTGACTCAATATCCGCCGCGTAGCATCCGCGTGCGTCTCGGCGGTTATGCCCACCTACCCCGCCTCCTCGACAAGGCACGGGCGGAAATTGCCGGTAAAAATGGTGAATACCACTACAACTGTCCGGTGGATGAACGGCTCTTTGCTTTCACCGGTATCAAGCCCGAGGAAATGCTCGCTGCAATCAAAACCGGCAAATCCGACACCGAGATGCTGGCTTGGGTTAACGAGCATTGCTCCCGGCAAATGTATGAAATCATGGCTTGGTCCGTCTGGCTTGAACAACACGGGCCGGGCAGCGTCGAAGGTCACGAATGGCTCGCCAGCGTGGTCAAAGCCGATGCTCCCGAGCGTGAGGATATTCGCTCCTTTGCCGAATTGCTCGATCTTGATGATTACGTGACCTTCGGCGGCAAAGCCTGAGCAAAGTTCGCGTTCCACATCAGGAATTCTGGCTCCAATCAATTTTAATGTGGAAATCAGGAAAACTGGAACGAACCCCGGCCTCAGTGAGGCCGGCCACATCGACGTCGCGCCTACCAGAAAATCCGCGTCTATCCGCTTAATCCGCGGAGGGATTGAAATTCCGTTCCAGCTTTCCTGATTTCCACATTCACAACTCGTTATATTTGGCGGACCGGCCGCGGGATTTGGCGACCGGGTATTTCCTGGCGTTGGCTTGCATCTTGCGATCGATCGCGGCCGCCAAATCAATGCCGGTCACATTTGCAAATTCGAGGGCGTAAATGACCACATCAGCCAACTCATCCGCGATATCACCGCGCTTGGCTTTGCTCCTGGCGATGACCAACGATTCTTCCGGTGAGGCCCAAAGAAAGTGCTCCATTAATTCTCCTGACTCGGCGGCCAAGGCCATGCTGATGTTCTTGGGAGCGTGAAACTGGGCCCAATCTCTTTCCGTGGAGAACGCCAGCACGCGGGACTTCAATTCTGCCACGGTCGCGGTTGAGTCTGTGGTCTTTCTTTTCATGCCCAAAGACTAAGGCTGGAATGTTCAGCGACAATCAATTCCTGTCCCGCCATCGCCACCAGCCAGCCAATAGACTGCCGATAACCGAATGAAACACACTGGAGATCGCACATGGCACTGCCGTCAAAGGATCAGCAAAATGTTTGCGAGCCAAAACCACCCCAAGTCCGGAATTCTGCATGCCGACTTCGATTGAAACCGTGCGGGCGATGATTTTTTCAAAACCAAATACCCGGGCGGAAAGATAGCCCAAACCAAATCCACCCACATGGAGCAGACCCACCGCCAGTAGCAATACCCCCGCACTTGCTTTAACCGCCTCCGCACTTTGCCCGATAATACTGGCCACGATCAAAGTAATCGTAATCACCGAAATCAGCGGCGAAGCCGGCCGAGTCCAAGCCACTACCCGGGGAACGAATCGATTGAGCAGGACGCCCAAGAGCACTGGAGCCACCACCACTTTAAACGTGCTTAGAAACAGTCCCAAAGCATCCACTTGCACCATGGTCCCCGCATAAAATTGAGTAAGCAAAGGGGTCAGGATGATGGCGGCGAAAGTGGAGCATATGGTCATGACGACCGACAAGGCGACATTGGCGCGCGCCAGGTATGCCACGACGTTTGAGGCGGTCCCTCCCGGACAACATGACACTAGGATCAGACCGACAGCCAACGGTGTATCCAAATGTAGCAACCGACTGATCGACCAACCCAACAACGGCATAAACAGGAATTGGGCCACAAATCCCAAAGCCACGGGTCGTGGCATTACCAGCACCCGCTTGAAATCATCAATGCTCAGAGTCAGGCCCATGCCGAGCATGATCACCGCAAGTCCCCAAACGATCCAAGGGCCACTGAACCAGGTAAACCAAGCGGGTTGGATGATTGCCCATACGCCGCCGATCAAGACCCAAAGAGGAAATGCATTAGTCAAGAAACCAAGGAGACGAGTCATGAGGATAGGCAGAGTTGGGGTAAAAATCGACAGTTGAAGCGTGCGCCACCATGACCAACACCCATGATCACACGAGCGAAAATCGAGGCATATGGGGAGGGTATTGAATGTGGCCCCGCTTTCCTGATACGAAATTATTATTTCGATCCAATTTGAATTCGGAAAAATGGAAAGGAGGAACAAGCCAAGGTAAACCTATGTTCTGCATTCCTGATATGGAATACAGACAGGCTAAGTCAAAAGGCGGGATCAGCCGTTCGACAGGCTCAGGCCCTGAGTTTAATCGAGGGGCGATCCCGCCCTAAATTCCGAATTCTGTATCCGCGATTATCAGTGTGATCCGCGGAAAGGTTCGAAATTCCGTTCCTGATTTCCAGCTTTCCACATTTTAATTCCGGGATGACATAAAAAATACTTGGCGCGGCACCTGCTATATGAGAAGTTAGACACTTTCCAATGACCGACAACAGTCAACATCCCCGCAGCCAGGCCGGCACTTCGTACACGAAGGCCGTCGCCATGCTATGCCGCGGTCAGGTGCGATCGGTCTCCATTATTTGGAATAAACATCAGGCCGGTCCGGGCACTCAGGCCTAAACCACCGTTTAACGGTATAACGTTTAGAAATTCCTGAAGCCCGGTGCCACAAGCCCCGAGGATCAAATCCTATTTTTCATTTTCCACATGCACACGATCATCCACCCCACTCCTTCCAACCGTAGCAGTCGTGCCGCGCTTACCCAGTCCACCGCCAAATATCGTCAGCCCAATTATGACTGTCGGGAATTTCCCGATGCCATAAAACTCACGGTCTATGCTCCCGGGGTAAATCCCGCCAGTATCGAAATCGAAGTTCGCGGGCCCGATATCGTGATCACCGCACGGAAACCACACATCGTGCGGGTAAATTGGCAGGCGCTTCATCTGGAGAGCGCCCAGCGTGACTACCGTTTGCGGCTGCGCCTCGGGTTCGGTTTTGACTACTCAGCCTTGCACGCGGAGTTCCACGACGGAGTGTTCTCCCTCACCCTGCCCAAGCTGCAACCAATCGCGTCACCAACACGAATACGTGATGTCGCCTAAAAAATCTGCATTTTGTTACGATTAGGTGAAGTGCACATGGAACAATTGCATCTACTCACGTCTCATACTTTTTGTGCTCTGACCAAGCCCAACCTCCAACACCAAGCCAAACATGTCAGCATATAGAAATACCAACCGCCAAAACACCGCCTCTTCCCCGTCTGCCCCTGCGAAAAAAACCAGACTGCAGGATTTGAATTGGGGACGACCGGTGTTTAAAGCTCCGACCCTGCCGAATCCACGGGCCATCTATGATCCGTTGCCATTCACGGACACCCGGACTAGCCAAAATCTATCCGACCGAATGTCGTCCTGAAGATCAGCGCTCCGGCACCAGCCACCAATAACGACCGGTGGCGCCGGAGTCCTGCGCCAATAATCCAGCCAGACCAGCCAGTCCGGGGGTTGCTTCGGCATCAAATCGCCAAGGCGGGTTGATCAATACCACGCCACAGCCAGGCATTTTCATGGACGTGGATTCACCTGCCACCACGAATTCAGCGAGTGCCGTGGGGGGGAGATCAAGCTCGCGCAATTGAGCATAGAAATTTTCGGCCCGGGCGCGCTTGGTGAACGGATACCAAATGGCCATCACCGCCCCAGGCAATCGGCGTAGACCGTCGCGCACGGCCCGGACGATCGACGAAAACTCATCCCCGGACTCGAAAGGCGGGTCGATCAAAACCAAGGCTCTTTTTTCGGGTGGCGGGAGCATCGCTCGCAGCGCCACATAGCCATCCATATTCTGCACGGAGCAGCGATCAGTGCGGGCCATGGTAGAACGCAAAATCTCGCACTCATCAGGTTGGTGCTCACACAAAGCCATACGATCCTGTGGCCGTAGCAGTGAACTTACCAAGACGGGGGAACCGGGATAAAAACGCGGTTGTTCGCCCAAATTCCCCTGTTGCCGATCATACAGCCTGATACTAGCCAGATAATCCTGCAGAAATACCGGCAGCTTTTTTGCCGTCCACAGCCGACCGATGCCTTGCGGCCATTCGGGTTGGCGAATCAACGAGTCACCCTGCCCGGCAATTTCCAAATCATACCCGCCGCGACCGGCATGGGTATCGAGGTAAAGAAAACCCTTATCCTTGCGCTGCATAGCGGTCACCAACCTGACCAAAAGGGCATGTTTGACGACATCCGCAAAATTTCCCGCGTGGAAGTGGTGGCGATAATTCATCGCCCAAGCATCAGACCTCTACGGGCACTTTAACAACCACCTTGCGCACCAAAGTCGGTTCATGACCAACCCGCAGATTTGGCATATGGCCATCCTGAGGACGAAATACCGCCGCATCACCGACGGCCAATCTCAGCACGCTCGTGGCTGAATAATTACCATAGATGATCACATCACGATCGGCATCGAAGGGTTGAGTCACCGGCAGTTTGGCAATGTCGGCTACTTCGATCAACTCCTCTCCGGCTACAATGACTTGGATATCGATGAACTTGCGATGTGACTCAAAGGCATCGTAACGGGCTTTGCTTTCATAGGCCTGCTCCATGGCATAGACGCCGTCGTTCAATTCCACCCGATTGGCCCCCGCGGTCATGGTCATCAATCGATTTCTAGTTTCGGATCCTTCCTGCATGACTTCCTCCAAATAGGTGAAAGCCCGGTCAAATCCTGACCAGCCCTTGGTTTGATCGCGCACGATGGAAAGAGGTCCAAATATAGCCATGTTGGCGCAAATGCAGCGTGTGCTGGTCGGAGATGCAAGTCCTGAAAGGACACTCTTGATTGCTTACGCGGTTTGGTTTTGATCGGCGGACATGAAGCAAATCTTAAAACTAGCCCTGCTCGCATCTGTCTTGTTTTGCCCAGGTTTGCTGACAGCCAAAACCTTTGAAGGCACGGTGCGGATGCAAATTTCCAATGGCAGCAAGAGCACCCACAACCTCTCCTACATTATAAAAAGGGCG
>DFDG01000215.1:5269-5617 GCA_002367815.1 Opitutaceae bacterium UBA3033
ACCTCTCCTACAGTATAAAAAGGGCGCAAGTGCGCACCGACATCCAGCTCGGGGATGATAAAAGTGCCTCCGCGATCATGGATCTGACCAAGGACGAAATGATTATCCTGATGCCCGGTCAGCCCATCTATATGACAATGTCGATCAAGACCACGGTTGACAAAGTTACCGGGGGGAAAACGGGTGACGTCAATTTGGAAAATACCGGAATCACGACAGAAATACTTGGCTACACCTGCACCAAGTATTTGGCGAAGACCAAGGAAGGGAGCATGGAAATCTGGGCCACCACCGAACTGGGCACCTTTATGGGACTGGGCAACATGATGGGCGACAAAAAGGCGAAAC
>DFDG01000215.1:5908-6319 GCA_002367815.1 Opitutaceae bacterium UBA3033
AGGTTGGGAGTCAGCTCTGGTCGGCAAGGACTTCTTTCCCTTGCGCGTGAAATCAGCTACCGGCAGCGAGAATCCATTTTCCCTTGAAGCTACCGCCGTCGAGCCCAAGTCGCTGCCCGATTCGCTCTTCGCACCTCCAGCAAATTATCGCAAATTTGATCTGGGTGGAATGATGCAAGGCATGGGTGGCGCCAATCCATTCGGACGCTAGCACGGGAAATTCGGTAGGTAGTGGGAGTTCAAATTAGGAATTCAGATTTCGATCCATTTGAATGTGGAAAGCTGGAAAAGCCAAGATACCGTTACGACATCAGCGCGGCCGACTCCATCCAATGCACTACACCTGAATGAAGTAGCCGCGAGTGTCGGCGGAAAGATCGAAATTCCGTTCCAGCTTTTCTGATTTCCACA
>DFDG01000184.1:0-167 GCA_002367815.1 Opitutaceae bacterium UBA3033
CATGACGAGCTTTGGCTTTTATCTGAACAAGCGCAGCCGCCACCGGGAAATAGCGGCGGATTTCCTGCGTTTCATGACCAGCTATGAGGGGAACAAACTTTTCTCCGACGAGAGCGGTTGGCTGCCCAGTATCAAGACCGTGCCAGTGGCCCCGGAAATCGCCTCCT
>DFDG01000184.1:406-10278 GCA_002367815.1 Opitutaceae bacterium UBA3033
GCGGCGGTTCCCGGGCGATTTTTGAAAGCAATTTTCACCACATGGTGGGGCCGCAGGGCAGTGTGGACAAGTTGGCCAAGGCGTTGGACGCAGTGATGCCGGCGGCGGCGCGCGAGGCCTTGCAGGTGGAGCAAAGGGCAGCAAATTGGGCGATGCTGCCACAGGACACTAGAATTGTGGCTTTGGATTGTTTGCTGGAAAAGGATCCAGCCAATGCAAAGTTGATCCTACGTCGCGAACGTTTGGAGGCCGCCCAAAACCTCAGCGAAGCCCGGGCCTTGTTGCTGCGCCGACAATTGGAATTAACGGCTGATATTGAAGCCCGTTGAAAGCCTGATCAGCAGATGCGGCCGCGCTTGCCGGCACGTCCATGCAACGCTGGGTTATCCCCGATCCAACGTTCGTCAATTGGTTCGCTGGCGGATTGATAACGGGTGTCGGTGGAGAGGCGGACCCGATCGGTCTGATTGTCGAGCGAGGCGTGAATCATGTTCATCTTGAAAGTGAGAAAATCTCCCGGTTGGTAATGGGCCGTCAGCCAGCGGCCACCCAATTTTTCACGTAAAGACACGCAGTTATTCGAGAGCCAGCCTTTATGGGCCCAGCCTCCTCCTTCCTTCACTTTCTTCACCTGCACGGGCCGGTTCTCGCAGTAGGTGTCTACGTCCGACTCAAGATACTTTTTCAGTCGATCAGATTTCTGGTGAGAATCTTCCAGGAGCATCAATGGGCTTTGCTCCAACGGTACTTCGCCGTAGGGCACCCAGCAAGTCAGGAGGCGGTGGGTGCCGCGTCCCATGTAAACCAGATCGCAGTGGGCCGGAGTGCCGGCCTGCCGTCCGAGGGAACGCACCCAAATATAGTCGAAATGCCGAATGGGGCCACCAAAGAGGCGCGCATAAAATCCCGTCAATTCCGGGCCGAAAACCACCCGGGAAACTTCCGGGTTGGGGTTGGCCAAGTTGGGCATGAACTTGGGCGTGTTATCCGTGTTGGCGATACCCTCCTCAATCGGGAAATCAGGGTTAATGAAACCGCCGGCGGAAAGGCGATTGAGCAATGAAGTGCGGGCGGTGCGCACAATATCCTGCGGGAGAAAATTGCGAATGTAGAGATAGCCGTCTTCATGCAATCTCTGCTGCATGGCAGCGGGATCGTCGATCAGGTCCTCGGAAGGGCGCAGCCAACCGAAGGCATTTTCGCTCAGATCGAGAGGCAGTTTATTGGCAGTCAGGGCAGGGAGCGTGAGGGTGCTCATGGGGTTAACTTATTTAAACAGCTATCGTTCTTGGCATTATGGTCACGAAAATAATACAGTCCAACAGTTAATCATCCGGCGGTGCCGGGGGAAAATGGGGCGTATTGATTTTTGCAGATCAGGCCAGCGGGTAGGGCACCCCGGCCCGACGCGCCACGGCGGAGCGAGCCGTACCGCCCTACCTTCTGGATTGGAAGAATCATTTTCTCCCCGCGGCGGCTCAGGCATACAAGAGCTCGCGCAACATCGCCAAGTGGTCGGCGGGTTTTGCATCAAAATGCCAATGCAAATTGTCATGAGTACGTCGGGCGCATTCTTCCCGCGATAGCGGTTGACCAGCTCCATCGCGCGGGTTGAGCCAATAGACCGGACATCCCGCAGTTTCGGCTAAGATGGGCAAATCATAATGCTGCAAGACACCGGGTAGAATTATATCATGAGGCCAATTCATCGCTTCAGTGTTCAATAGATCCTCATAACTACCCGGGGCATCATGCAAGATCACCGCGCTAAACGAGCGAGCGAGTGCGGCCAGATGGAGTGCGACGGGTCCGGCGGCCCCGATGGCGTGTAACACGGTGCGGGTGTTGGTAGGCAGGGCGCGGCGCAACAGCCACGCGTCGCCCAATGAGGCGCCGATATAGGCGGCGAAACGATCGGGACCGCCCCACGAGACGTTTTCAAAAGGCGCAAACTCCGGTGCTGTTTCGCCCCAGCCACGCAGGTCGGCGGCGATGAGCGACGCTTTGGAACCTGGGCGATCGAGATGGCCGATCGCCTCCATCAACAATCCGCCGCGTTCCACTAACCGGGTCCGACCATTAGGATCAAAATGCCACAATTGAGGTAAGGGTCACTTGAGTCAGTGGCACAATGATACCCGGGTCGGTCAAGAGCCTGCTGTCCCTCCAGTCGTGAAACCAAGTGCGTGAACTCACCCCTTGTTCGATGGCCGGGGGTGGGGCATCGGCGCGGATCCCCATCAGCTGTTGCAGTTGCTTCTGATTCGGTGCGCTGCGGCGGTTTGAAAAATTGGCGCAACGTTGCTGCGTCAGACTGCGCATGTTGACGGCGGGATTGGGTCGGCATTGCAAGGCTTCGACCAGGAACAGTTCGTAATCTTTCCCGTCGATTGACGGCAGGGTAGGATGTTCGGCAAGCTGCCAACATTGGCGCAGCCAACCGACGAAGAGTCGGGCCTGAACCAACGAGTAGGCGTGACCGCTTTCATCCTCGAAATAAGTGAACTGCTGCGGTGAGCCGGATTGGGTGTAGAATTTGCGCACAGATTCCGCCAAAGCGCTGCTATCTTCCACCCGGTATACCTCATCACCCGAACCTGCCATCAGCAGCAACGGGCGCGGAGCGAGCGCGCAGAGTAAATCGCTGTCATCGATACCGTCCTGCAAGCGACCAATCATCAATGTTTCCGGACAGCTGCTGTAACTGCGCTCCAACACGAGTGACAGTTGGGGTGCCATGCAGCAGGATGGGGCGATGGCGGTGACGCGATCATCCAGCAGGGCGGCATAGACGGAAGTATGGCCACCACCGGAAACGCCGGTGCAGGCGAAACCATGGCTGGTGTCGATATCCGGGCGCGAGGCCAGATAGTCCATGGCGCGCAGGGCATCACCCACAAAGTATCGGCTGGAGGTGTCGCCGGTCAGATAGCACCGCACCCCATCGTCGAAGTGGTCATTACCGGTTTGTTTTTCTCCCGCCACGCCCGGGGGATCGAAGACCAGGGCGGCCAGTCCGGCCCGGGCAAAATACTGGCAAGGCAATTGGTAGGATTCGAACTGTTTGCCCGAATGACCCACCGATACGACGACGGCTGGCCATGGACCTGATCCCTTGGCGGGCAGATAAAGCGTGGCATTCACTTCCCAACCGGGATGCGATTCGAACAACAGATTCTCGTAACGAAAACCCGGACCCTCGCCACCCCCAACCTGCCGAGCATGGAGTGGATTTTTTAACTGCTCCCGCAAATCGCCAAAGTAATCGATGAATTGTTTCCGCACCTGACGAGCGGCGCCACGGGGATCATCACGAAAGCGCTTTTGGCTGGCGGTGAAGGCCGCCCGGCCTTGGGCGATGAGTTGTCGCCGTAACATGTGCCGGTCGGCATTCACGGAATGATCAGGAGCGGGGCTCATGCGTTTGTCGGAAGGCAGTGACGACGGGAAGGTCCGCCGCCGCCAAATCATAGTCGAGCAATTCTTCCGGCTTTGCCCACGCCACAGCAATATGCTCCGTGGGTTTTATTTCGGCGCTGTTCCCTTCTAGTTGTGCGAGGTAGGGAATCATCACGATGGTGGTCTGGTCGTAGGTGTGCTCGTTGCGGGGCAATTCGCGCCCGAGAATGATGGCGCAACCCAGCTCCTCACGGATTTCGCGAATAAGGGCTTGAGCGGGATTCTCATCGGGTTCAACTTTCCCTCCGGGAAATTCCCACTTGCCGCCGAGATGTTTATGGTGAGGCCGCTGGGCCAGCAGGACCCGCCCTTCGTATTCAATCAGGGCGCAGACTACAGGGATTGGCTCGGGTTTGGAATTTATTGCCATGTTTGGAATTAGTGAACTCTGCGCTGGCCCCGACGGCCGAAAGTAACTACATCTTGTAGACATGTCTGATCAAGAGCCAGTAGTAGAGTTGATCCCCAGGAATCCGTTTTCCTGGCGCATAGTCGCATTGTTTATCGGTGCGTGGATTTTTGTGCTGGGTCTCGTGTATTTTATGAAGAGCGGAACGATCCGTATTTTGCTGCCCTTGATCGGCCTGATCTTCCTCGTCTATTTGGTCATTTGCACCATTTACCTCCTGAAAAATAGAAAATAGTTCCCAGTCTTTATGAAACAAATAATTAGTCTAGTCGTCGCCGGTCTTGTGCTCGTGTGCTTGATCGTCGCCAGCATATTCATCGTCGATATCAGCACCGTGGAAGGTAATGAACTGGGCGTGAAAGAAACGTGGGATGGCGGTGTCCTCGCCGATTCGTTGCAGCCCAAAACCTATGTGCTCTTTCCGGGTTTCACCCAGAAGGTCTTCAAATACGATATGTCGTCGCAAGTCTTCGTAATGAACGATCAAGCTACTGACACCTATGGAGAGGGTCGCCGTCGCGACAGCTATCTGGTGCAGTCCTCCGAGGGTCAGGACATGCGGATTTCGCTCAATATTCGCTGGCGCCGCGATCCGGACTTCGTGGTGAATATGCACAAGACCGTTCGCGGTAACGTGGAGGAGAAGATTCTTCGCCCCGAGCTGATGCGCGTGGTGAAGGACCAAGCCACAACCCGCACGGCCTTGGATGCCTACTCCGGCGAAGGACTCGTTAAACTGCAGAGCGATATTTCCTCGAAACTGATGTCGCCCGAAGCCGAACTGCGTAAACGCGGCGTGATCGTGGAAAACTTTGTAATCGAGCACATCGGACTCGATCCCGTTTATGTTGAGCAAATTAAGGCCAAGCAAGTGGCCGTGCAGGAACGCTTGCGCGCCATCGAGGAAACCCGCGCGGCTGAAGCCCGCGCTGAGCAGGCCAAGGCTGAAGCGCAAGCGGCTTATGAAAAAGCGGTCGTCGATGCGAAACGGGACAAGGAAGTTGGTATTCTCGGTGCACAGAAACTCGCCGAGCAACAAGTGCTCGATGCCGAGGCGGCCGCCAAACGCGTCGAATTTGCCGCGACGGCGGACAAGAATCGCAACGTGCTTGCGGCAGAAGGCGAACAGCAAGCCGCGCTGCTCCGGGCTCAGGCCATTGAAGCTCTGGGTAAAGCCGAAGCTGAGGCGACCCGCCTCAAGCTGAGCGCTTATTCCGCAGAAGGTTCGGAAGCGTTTGTGCGCATTGAAGTTTCTAAATCAATGGCCGAGGCCTTCAAAAATATTGATGGTTATCTGCCCCAGGACATGACGGTCAACCTGCTCAGCGACTCGTTCCTGCGTGCAGTTGAGGCGGTCGTTGGTGGCAAAGCGGCCAAGTAAACTTTCAAGCAACCGTTCGATTTTACCCGAAGTTGCAGGCCGGAAATGGCCTGCAACTTTTTGCGTCTAGCTGGGTTTTGTAGGCATGACAACTTTTCTTAAAATCATCGGCCTCATTTTTCTGGCATTGATTGCGATCAAGCTGGCCCCCATCGTCCTGGTTCCCGTGTTCCTGCTCGGGATAGGCATCGTGGTGGCAGGGGTGCTGCTGGCGGCCGGTCTCACGGCCTCTTTTGTCGCCATGGTGGTGTTGATCGCCGCCTTGTCACCGATCTGGATTCCGGTCGCGCTGCTGGTGGGACTGATCGCCCTGATCTGTCGAATGACGCGCGGCCCCCGTACCGCTTAAGAGGCTTTAGTAAAGTGTTACGTATTACGTGACACTTTTTTTGCGGTCTGAACTTGGGTTGTCGTGGTTTAGGATTGGCTGGCTAGGGGTGGAAACGTTTGCATGAGGCATGTCATCCGAAGTGCCCGGCAGCGTAATCGCCGATATCCGATTCATCGGTCGATCCGGTGGCATGGTGAAGACGCTGAGTGGGTTTAAGAAAAAGCATCACACCTTGCCCGATACCGCGAACGCGGTGACCAACGCATTTCTGGGGCGCTTGTGTGCGGGAGAGCTGGAGGATGAGGCGGAGAAATTTTTCCAAAACGTGCGCAACAAACTGGGTTATAAGCGCAAAGATATCACGCTGAATTTGACGAGTCCGATGGCTGTGTTGTCGGCCAAGGACTTCACTTTTGAGATAGTCTACACCTTGGATGAGACGTCCCCGGCGGAGTTTGCCATTTCGCAAACCCTCTTCGATATCAAGGATGGGGATCTGGTCCGCGCCGATGAATTCAATGCTGTCTTTGACGAACTGTTCACCGAGTTGTCGTTTACTTTGAAAAAGGGGGTGCGCGTGGAATCTGTGATCGATGCTATCGAGGGACTGAAAGGAAAGCAGACCTTGCGCGTGGATTATCCCTCTGATTGCAATGAATGCACCATCAGCGTAGAGGGCGTGGAGGCTCAAGTGCGCTGCACCGGATCGAGCTTGGACATGGTATTTCCCCGGGCGGGATCGCCGCGCGAATTACTCACCCAATTTGCCGCCGTGCGCAGTGCTTTTGGTATCAGCAAGGCCCTGGTGGGATTGGTGAGTTAGGCTACTTCATCATTTCAGGCTGGAAAGTATCTTCATGGCTTCGTCCGCTCTGGCGGACGGAACGAAGAAATGATCGTGATAAAAGCCCGCCACAACATTGCAGGCGATTTCGCAATCCGCGAGCGCGGTTGATACCCGCGCGGTAAGTCCGACGGCATGAAGGGAGGAGTTAATCGAGAGACTGATGTTCTTGAATTCACCCTCATGCTTCAGGCCTTTGGCCTGCGCTTCACTGAGCAGACAAATCAAGGAAATCCCCTCTGCTTCCCTGAAGAATCACTGTGGTCGATTCAGCTTCTGGCTCTCGGTTTCGCTTACGGTCGCAAAGGTGTAAACCTCTGCATCGAGCACCGGCGCAAGTGAGCTGAACGGAACCATTATTTCTTCTTCACTGGACATGCTATCCGCAATTGAAGGGGATATCCCATTTTCTGGTAAGACTCGAGGAGCCGACGGAAAGGCCGTTTTCGTTGAAAGCAACTTCGAGGCGATCCTTGCCGATGGTGCCGGTGTGGGTGTTGCCATTTTGAGTCCATTGCATGGCCTGATTGCCGGGTTGTACGGAGAAGAGGGAGAGAAAACGGCAATGATCGTCGTTGATGAGGGCTTCATAATACGGGCAATCCCGCTCGGGCAGAATGCCGCCGAATTGGTCCCTGTTCCATGGCTCGTGGTATTGGTGTTTGGCGGTGCGATGTGTGGTTTCGCCTCCGTTGAGATTCAGGACACGAGCGGCCAAGCCGACTGACTCGCGTTGCAGGACGAAGTCATCGTCACCGACCAAGGTGGGCTTTTTTGCGGTATTCCAGCGCAATGAAATGGATTCGGTTTTTTCGAGTTGAGCTTCATCGAGCACGACCACAAATCCAGGATGCACATGCAGGACGGTGCGGAGATTCTGCTTCACCCCGGACCAAGCGGCGGTCGTGTCGATGGTCCATTGTCCGCCCCAGTTGTCATCGAAATTTGACGAGACGATGTGACCTTGGGCGTGGAGGGCGCGTTTGCCGTGGAGGGCCGCGCCTTGGGTGTATTTGGGGTGAAGTTCGTAGCAGGACTCCATTTCACGTCCGCCGAAGACAAGCACGTTGTGGCCAAATGCATTGCCTTCGAAGTAGTCGAACCGGTGTTGGGTAAAGAAACCTGCGGGGTAGCTGGTATCGGGGGTGCCCCAATCAACCAGCAAGGTTTGCCCATCACCATCTATCACAACTTGGGCGGGATCGTTGTGTTCATGATTATCTTCACGCCGGGCTTTGCTGCCGACCACGGAAGCAGTCTTGTCCCAATCCCAGGAAGTGCGACTGGAGATGCATGCGCCGTGTTCATGAAAAGCGACGCCAAGCGGGAGATGACTTTGCAAACCCTTGGCCTCCAAATCCGAATCGAAGAGCAAGAGTTGCATTGGGTCCGCCAAGATCGAGCGATGTTGGTTGGCGAATCCCTGCAGGTATGGATCGCGCAAGGCACAGGCCAGGGCGGGCATCCAGTCTGCTTTCAGAGGGGCTCCTGCGTGACCGTCGCCGTAAGTGTAGAGACGGCCGGGTGGCACCGACATTTGAATATACCATTTGGCGATGGCGGGAAATGGTGCCGCGACCAAACGGTTATTCCGGCCATCGGCCCAGCCCAGTCTCGCTGCATAGTAGTCCACTGCCAGATAGATGGCTCCGGCGTAGCCGACGCCTTCATTGAATTCACCCTCGGAGCCATAATCCTCCAGGTGGCGCTCCATCAGGGGATCGGCGTAGTCGATCAAGCTTTTGGCGTCAGGATGCAGCCCATCGAGTGCCATGCCGCAGATGCCGAGCCCGCCGACAATGCAGGTCAGCCAGTTGTTGTTTACCTCGATCCACCATGGTTGCTGCGCAATGGCTGCTTGGAAGGGACGGATGGCACGTTTTTCCAAACCGCGCACCAAGGTTTCCAATTGATCGGGGTCGAGATGAGGGCGCAGCCAGTTGAACATCACACTGACGCAGTGCGCCAACATGCCGGTGCGCAGATGGACGTCGTGTTTCTTGAGATCGATACTCTTTTTTGAGACCTCATCGTCCATTGTCATCCGGGCGATATGGTTCCATGCGGGGTATTCCACGTCGTCGAAAAGCACATCAGTCTGACGCAGCGCGGCATCGATCCACCGGCGATCGCCATCGATCAGAAACATCAAGGCGTGGCGCGTAATACGCAGGCCAACGCCTCGGCAGAGCGTGTAGTCCATCCCCAGCAATTTTGCGCTGTAGGCATCACGTTCGGGAAACAGGGAATCGACGAGGTAGGGTGGTAGGTCGCGCTCACGCTCTGCGGCGGCTTTGATTTCATGCCAAATGGTTGAACCAATCGGCGATGCGATATTTCGCCGTATTTCTTCAAGCCGGAAGGCGCGTTTGGCGGGATCGAGGGAAAACAGGGATGAGGGTTTCATGATATAAAGACGGATGAGCAAGCTGTTGGGGTGCTGCAGTGGCAATCACTGCACGCTTTGGCCATGGGCACAAGGGCAAGGGTGATTTTGGTGGGGAGCGAAATCCCCGCCCTACAAAAAACGCCATCCGAATGGGATACCGTTGGTGAAATTGAACCCAGAACGGAGGATGGGATGGATTCTCCTTGTAGCCGGGGTCGTTGACCCCAGTCCGGCCTCAACGAGAACAGCTACAACCCAGCCTAACCGAACAGAGTGGAATCGAAACCAGATTGGATAAATCAGTATGTTGAGGGGGAGGACTCGTTCCTAGTCCACAAAAAAACGACACCTCATTTAAGGCGTCGTTGGAGAGCGGGAAAATTGATTTTTCTCAACCCAGCATATCGGCGACCATCGCCCGCTCATCGGTGAGTTCTTTGTTGGTCGCAGCGATCTTGGCCTTCGCGAAATCATCCATTTTATAACCGGAGATAATCTCAACACTGCCGGGGGTGGTCGTGCGCACGGGGACGCCGGCCCAGACATGGGCATCGAATCCATAGGCAGTCGCGCCTTTGACGGCGACGGAATGAATCGCGCCGGGAGTCATGAGATCATGCACATGATCAACGAGTGCATTGGCGGCTGAAGCGGCGGAGGACAGCCCACGCGCGGCGATGATGGCGGCGCCACGCTTGCCGACGGTTTCGAGAAACGGACCTTCGAGCCAGGGGCGATCGCTGATGACATCAGTCGCGGACTTGCCGTTGATGGTCGCGTGGCCAAAGGAGGGGAACATCGTTGGGCTGTGGTTACCGTAGATAAAAATATTTTTCACCGCGGTGAGATCGACGCCCGCTTTTTTGGCGAGTTGAGCCTGGGCACGATTTTGATCGAGGCGCACCATGGCGGTGAAGCGATCAGCGGTGAGGCGTTTGGCCTTGGACGCGGCGATCATGGCGTTGGTGTTGGCGGGGTTGCCGACTACCAGTACTTTGATATTTTTGCTGGCGTGATCATTGATGGCCTTCCCTTGTACCGAAAAGATGGCTGCGTTGG
>DFDG01000184.1:10415-14087 GCA_002367815.1 Opitutaceae bacterium UBA3033
GCTCTTCCGATCTGGTGAAGATTTTGCCGTTATCCTTGAGCAGGTCGGCGCGTTCCATCCCGGGTCCGCGAGGTTTGGCGCCGACGAGAAGACTCCAGTTGGCATCCTTGAATCCCACGCGAGGGTCATCGGTGAGGACCATCCCTTTGAGTTGGGGAAAGGCGCAGTCGTCGAGTTCCATGGCGACGCCTTCGAGCGCTTTCATGGCTTTCTCGAACGGCACCTCGATCAATTGTAGGATGACCGGTTGGTCAGGGCCGAACATCGCACCAGAGGCGATGCGGAAAAGTAGAGAGTAGCCGATCTGGCCGGCGGCACCGGTGACTGCGACGCGAATGGGAGTATTCATAATTGGAAATTAGGGTAACCAAGAAACACACTAAAAACACGAAAGAATTTCGCCCAAAATGTTTTTAAGAATGGGATGCGATGATGATCACGTATGCGCCGGCATTGATTTCAGGCGAAGCGTGGTGCCAGTGCGGTGTGGGTTTCACGGATGAGGGCTTCGGTTGTCGGCCAATCGATGCAGCCATCGGTAATGGATACCCCGTAATGAAGTTTATCCTTGGGTTGGGGGAAATCCTGCTTACCCGCCTCCAGATTGCTCTCGATCATGGCGCCCATAATCGACTGGTTGCCAGCGATGATTTGGCTGAGAAGGGCCCGCATTACTGCAGGTTGAAGGGTCGGGTTCTTGTCGGAGTTATCGTGCGAACAATCCACGAGGATGGATTTAAGCAGCTTGGCCTTGGCCAGTTGAGCCTCGGTGGCGGCGATCTGTTCGGCGGAATAATTGGACCCATGGGTTCCGCCTCGCAGCACAATGTGGCAATTGGCGTTGCCGCGGGTAACGATGGCGGAGGCGGATCCATCGATGTTGATACCCAGGAATGTTTGTGGTTGGGCGGCAGCTTTAATGGCGTTGATCGCCGCGCCCAGCGTGCCATCGGTGCCGTTTTTGAAACCGAGGGGCATGGACAGGCCGGACGCCATCTGGCGGTGAGTTTGCGACTCGGTGGTGCGGGCGCCGATGGCCGACCAGCAGATAAGATCTGCGATGTATTGGGGGGTGATCGGATCGAGCAGTTCGGTCGCCGTGGGCAAACCCAGATCCAGCACTTCACGCAAAAAGGAGCGGGCCACCCGCAAGCCAGTCGAGATATCATGGGAGCCATCGAGATGCGGATCCATGATGAGGCCTTTCCAACCCACGGTGGTGCGGGGTTTCTCGAAATATACCCGCATCACGATCATGATACGGTCGGAAACTTCCGCCGCCAACGTGGCCAGACGACGGGCGTATTCCCGGCCGGCCGCAAGATCATGAATAGAGCAAGGGCCGACAATCAGTAGTAGGCGTTTATCATCGGTAAAGATGATGCGATGCAGATCGAGCCGGGTGCGGGTAACGAATTCCGCTTGGGCATCAGTCTTGGGCAATTCGCCCAAAAGTGCGGCGGGTGAAGGCAGGACTCGCGTTTCGACGACATTGATGTCGGAAGTAATTTGCATGGATGATCAGATTGGGCTCTCGTTCAGGTGCTGGGCAAGTCTCCGGTCCGTCATCGCTGAGGTGATTTTGTCCGGACATAAAAGTGGCCGGCCGCTTACCCCTAAGCGACCGGCCTTTGCTTTCTTAGTTACCCCAATACTCCCGCTAGGCGGGAGAAGTGTGAAATTGATAATGTGATAGATATTACAATGTTGTGTTCGTCAATTGAAAGTTATCAAAACCTATCATTTATATTTGTAACCTTATTGTAACCATAAGCATAACCTATTGTGGAATACTTGCAAAATACCTCTCATTTTCTTTGGCAACCATCGGCATGGCTGAGAGTTACAGGAGAGGATGTATTAATTTTCCTTCAAGGCCAGCATACCAACAACCTTAATAATCTAATAGTAGGCGGGGCGGCTTATGGGCTCTGGTTGAATCAAAAAGGGAAGGTTATCGCTGATAGTTTTATCATTCGCATGGGCGAATATGAATTTTTGGTTGGGAGTTATCTCTCGGAGGCATCCGTGATACGGGAAAGATTGGAAGCCTACATCATCGCGGATGATGTCACCATTGCGGATGAAACGGCCGATTGGGGTGGAATGACCTTTTTCACAGACGCGACGGCAGAAGAAATGAAAATATTGGTGCCCGGTGGGGTTATTTTTCGGGGTCGTCGTGGTGCTGTTGCACACTGGGAGTGGGTTGCCCCCATTGCAGAGCGGGAGACTGCAGTGGAAAAATTCTCCACGACTTCGACGCTTACTTTTACCGAAATGGAGCGACGGCGTATTGTCGCAAACATTCCGGCAATCCCACAGGATATTGGGGTGGGCGAATTACCGAATGAAGGCGGCCTCGATCTGGATGCGGTTTCCTACACCAAGGGTTGTTATCTTGGCCAGGAAGTCATGGCCCGGCTCAAAGCCATGGGGCAGGTGCGGCGCCGGCTGGTGCGGGTTGAAGGCGCGATCATGGCACCGTCAGTGCCAGCAACGCTTTTTGTGGGTGATCGCAAGGTGGGCGAACTTCGTTCTGCCGTGGCGTCGGATAGTGGATTTGTGGGACTGGCACTGGTGACTTTAATGCATGTGCCCCTTGATAAAAAAATTGCTTTGTCGGTTGGCGGAGCCGCCACGATTGATTTGCTGCTACCCACATGACTGAACTCGAGCAACTCACCGAGCTGTGCGCCAAACTGGGGGCGGAAAACCGCGTCGCCAAAACGATGGCGGCTCAATTGCAGAAACGAGCGACTCAATTTTCGGTCGAGCGCGGCGTAACCCGGGAAGAAGCGATGCGTTATTTGTTGGAAGTATTGGTCAAGGGCAGACAGGGCGAATCACCGGAAAATCTTACCGCGCCGAGACCGGAACCTTCCATGCGTGAAAAGTTGATCACGCGCTGCAACGCGATCTTTGGATGCAGTCCTACCGTGATCGCGCGGGCTCCCGGCCGCATCGAATTCATTGGCAACCACACCGACTACAATGGCGGCACGGTGCTGGGCGCCGCGATTGATCGGGGGGTGTGGGTGGGCCTCGCACCGAATGAAACCGGGGTGCGACGTTTTTGCAGTGAGCAACATGCTGATATTGTGGAATTGGCCAGTGATCAAATAGAGCAACAAACCGGCGCATCTGCTTGGGTTAACTATCCTCTCGGGGTGCTGAATGCTTTGCCGGAGTTTGAGCTGCGCGCACCGTCAGGCTTTGATTTTGTGGTGGTGTCCGATTTGCCCACGGGCGCCGGGCTGAGCAGCAGTGCGGCCATTGAACTGGCCTCGACCCTCGCATTTCTCGAATTTACGCACCAGCAGGTTGAACGCGAAGTGGTGATAAAAATAGGGCTGCACGCGGAAAATAATTTTGTCGGATTGCCCTGTGGAATTCTCGATCAAGCCGTGTCGGGTTTTGGGCAGAAAAACCATCTCGTCTATATCGAATGCGTCGGCCCGAAATTCACCACCGTCCCGATACCCAACGAGGCGCAGTTTTGGATATTCAACACGCCCACCAAACACGCGTTAGTGGACGGGCTTTACGCTGCGCGTCACCGCGAATGCATGGAAGCAGCGCGCCTGCTCGAGGTGAATAAATTGGTCGAGGTTTCACCGGAACAGCTCGATGCGAAATCGGCCAATCTGCCACCAACCGAGCGGAGGCGGG